>DAHVKR010000229.1 GCA_027320785.1 Bdellovibrionales bacterium | reverse complement strand
AAGCTAGTTGTGAACCACTCCAACACCTGAAGGGGGCAGTAATAATGTTTGCACCAAATACGAAGTTTCTTGTCATCGATGACTTTGCAACTATGCGAAAAATCATCAAAAAAGTCCTAAGTGAGCTCGGTTATACCAACGTGGCAGAGGCCGATGATGGCGCCACAGCATGGCCCCTGATCCAAGAGGCCCACACCAAGGGCGAGCCTTTTCAATTCGTCATTTCCGATTGGAATATGCCCCAAATGCAGGGCATCACTCTTCTTAAAAACTGTCGTACAGATGCCCGCTTTAAAGACCTTCCTTTTATGTTGGTCACTGCCGAGTCTGAGCAAAGTCAGATCCTCGAAGCCGCGAAAGCCGGTGTATCCAACTACGTTGTGAAACCTTTCAACTCGGTGACTTTGAAGCAAAAACTGGAACAGGTTTATGCTAAAGTTGGCGGAGCCAAGGCAGCTTAAATTCACACGTAAGATTATCCACAACCTGTTACAGCACCTAATAACCGATATGCCTAAAATAAAGGCAGAAAGAAGAGCACTATGGGCGCGGCACCCAAACTTGAGGGGCATCCACTATTTGATAAAAAAACTATTGAAGCTTTCGTCAAAGGTGTACAGGACACCTTGAACACCATGGCCTCCACAGAGGTGACCTTTGGTAAACCCTTTATCGAACCCAGCTTCGTCATGAAAGGTGATGTGGCTGCCATTGTGGGCCTGATTGCCCCACCTCTAAAGGGGAATTTTGTTATCAGTTTTTCTAAATCAGGAATTCTGCAAATTTATAATAATATGCTGGGCGAGAACAATACGGAAATGAGTGAAGAGGTGAAAGACTCTGTCGGCGAGATCGCCAATATGGTCTACGGAGCCTCCAAAACTCTTCTCAATCAAAACGGCTATAATTTCCAAATGGCCCTCCCCACCGTTGTCTTGGGCGAGTTTTTCCCCGCCAAAGACAATCAGGGAGTCACCCTCGTCATTCCTTTTACATTTCAACCTAATCAAAACTTCTTTGTTCAGATTACGGTGAAATAGAAAGAACTCAAACCATCGTGAGCATGACGCCCTCAATACCTTCCAATCAGGTTCTTTTTGTCGCCGCTCACGATGACTTTACGGTTAAGGCTCGCCATTGGCTTCGAGATTTTGCGAGCCTCCAACTTATCCCCTCTCCGCCTTTGGATAGCTTGGTAGAGGCCGTTCCTCCCGAACTCCAACCCAAACTCCTTTTATTAGATGGCCGTGGCGATGCCCAAAAAACTCTCGAGTGGGCTCAAACCCTTAAAATGGCGTTCCCTGTCCCTCTCGTTATTTTTTATAATGCTCAATCACAATTGGAATTTTCAGTTTTAAAAAAGAATGGAGCCGATGTGCTCCTTCATATCGACTACGATGCCGAGTTTATCGTTGATAAACTCATTGAGCTCGCTCCCTGGGATGAAGGCTCTTCGCCCCCCTTGGCTCTCCTCAACCCTGTTGCCATCGAAGATCTCACCACAGAAATGGAGTTGAATTTTGATCTATATATTCATCTTCCGAGTAACCAGAAGTCGATTCTCGTTCGCCACGAAGGAGCCCCCATTGACGAAAAAATCATCGAGAAAGCGAAGTCGACTCACCAAAATCTTTACTTTAAGAAATCTCAACTCAAACGCTTTCTTGAGTATTCCCGTACGGCCTTAACTCTTCGAGACTCTGACGTCAGCGTTGGCATTACAGATAAAGTTCTTAAAACTCGACAGAAAATTCAAGAAATCATTTCCCAATTCTTTGACAATCAAGCTGTCGATTTCAAGGCAGGCAAAGCGATCCTCGAAACCTGCGAAAAAATTATCGAAGATCTTGAGATCAAAAAATGGACAACCCCAGAACAGGCCTTTCAAAGCATTGTTCATTTTAGTGGACGTCCTCGCACTTTCTATAATGATGTGACAACTCTTTGTATGATGTCAGCTGGACTCGCCTACCTACTCGAGAAAAAAACAGAGGAAATTTATGAGGTCGCTTTGGCAGCACTTCTTCATAATGTGGGCTTAGCCTTTATGACTCATCCTATTCTCGATCCTGAACTGACTCAAATGCCAGAGGCGGATAAAAAGGAATACTTAAATTACCCTGAGAAAAGTGTAAACCAAGTGAAGGGTAAAAAACTGCCCCTGCCTCCCTCAGTTACTGAACTGATTCTTCAACATCGAGAAAACGTTGGCGGAGGCGGTTTCCCCAAGGGAACCGATAGCTCTCACCATCATCCGCTCTCACGGATTATTCAATTTGCTTATGTTCTGATGCAGTTGAGCCAACTTGAAAATGATAAACCCCGCCATACGTTGAGCGGGGCTTTAGAGTACTTAAATGATCAAATGATCTCCGGAAAAAGCCTCGTGGATGGAACTTCCCTCCTTACAATTCGCAAGAAGGTTAGTTCTCTTAAAAAATAATTCCTTAGCTTCTTTTTTTCTTATGGAGCTTCTTCGCTTTTTTCTTTTTTGCGACTTTTTTGGCCTTCTTAGGATGAGCTGATTTCTTCTTCAACTTCTTACCCTTCTTCGCCACTTTCTTCTTTTTTGATTTTACACTGGCCACATTTCGCTTGTGATTGGATTTCTTCGCCACATGCCCAGCCTTCATGTATTCAACGGCGGCTTTATGACCCTTACTATAATGATGTGTCTTGGCCTGAGCCCAGCTAAAAGACAAAAGTGTCACTGTCGCCACAACCCATTTCAGAAAAACTGATAGTTTCATGATTCACCTCGTGCGTGCTGCACAAGGATCCTATCGGCTTCCAGATGAACCCGACTTGAGGCCTAGGACGACTTATTTTGAGCCACGGAATGATTTTCCTTCAACCAATCCAGAGCCTGGCTCAGATTTGCCCAATCCTCTTCAAGTTGCTGACGGTAAAGAGCCTTTAAAACTCTTCCCAACTCGGCCCCCTGAAATTGACCTTGGATATGTTCGGCACGAACTAGGGGGGGCGGCAGAGGGCTTTGGCTTTGAGCTTCTTTTAAAAGGTTCAAAAGCTTTTCATCGGAAGCGTGATGGGCAATCCAATACTCGAGGCCCAAACTAAACCCAACCTGAGCCATCTGGTATTTTTGCTCGCCTCGAGAAAGTTTATGAAAGTCCGGAATAGCTTGATAGTTTTTCCAGACAGACTCTACAAATTTCTCTATTTCCTTCGGGAGACGATAAAGTTTAAAATGAGTCCGTAAGTTTTCCTCTTTGAAGAAAAAAGAAAAATAATGAGTCCATTTTTCTGCTGAATTTTGTCGAGCGATCTTTTCTAAAGCAGGACCCCATTGAAAAGGAGGTTGCTCCCAAGCGGCATCCACCTGTTTCGCCATTCCACTTTCGAGCCAAATGGGGAATGCCTC
>DAHVKR010000228.1 GCA_027320785.1 Bdellovibrionales bacterium | reverse complement strand
AAAATCCCATAGCCGCCTTTGCCTGCAAACCTTCAATATGAGGAAGGTCGGGATTGGCACGATTGCGAACGATTGTGATGACACTAAAGAGAACGAAAAACGCAGAGAAAAAAATCCCGGAATGCTCGGGGAGCCAGCAGGAAAGAGAAAAAATAATAAGATTAAAAAAATAGAAAAGAATAAAGTGAAAAGAGCCTTTTTCCTTAGAGAAAAGAACGCGGTTAAGCTCCCAAGTTCCAACTAAAACAGCAAAAACAATAAGGAGCTTTAGACCTGCGTCTTTTAAAAAGTAAAAAAGAGAAAAAAGAACGATAACGGCGGCAAGTGCCGATAGAATTCTAGTGATTAAGCTGTTCATGAGTTTCCACAGGTCGAACTTGCCCAAAACGGCGTTCGCGCAGGTTAAAGTCCTGTAAAACAGCTAGGAGATCTTCTTCTGAAAATTCAGGCCAGAGCTTGTTTGAAAAGTAAAACTCGCTGTAGGCGGCTTGCCAGAGGAGAAAGTTCGAAAGACGCTTTTCCCCACTTGTTCTGAGGATAAGGTCTGGATCTGGCATAGTGCGTGTTTGCAAAAAGGATGAAAACACTTCTGCGGAAATATCCGATGATTTGAGCTCTCTATTTTCTATTAGCTGAGCAATATGTCTTACGGCGGAAGTAATTTCCTGACGAGATCCGTAGCTTAAAGCAAAAACAAGTCTCATACCTGTACATGAAGCGGTCGCCTTTTGTGAGGCCTCAAGTGTCTCAAGGATATCTGAAGGAAGCTGACTGCGGTCGCCGATGGTTTCGAAACGAATATTTTCTTTAATTAAATTTGCGGTTTCTTTTTTGAGATACTTTTTAAGAAGCTTCATCAAGATCGTAACTTCGGATTTAGGTCTGAGCCAGTTCTCTGTGCTGAAGGCATAGAGGGTCAGATTTTGTAAGCCGAGGCGTGCGCACTTTTGGATAATCTTTTTAGCCACGCGTGTTCCCTTAATATGGCCGTGAGAACGACTTTTGCCGTGCTGTTCGGCCCAGCGGCCGTTCCCATCCATAATAATTGCTAGGTGACGTGGTAATTGCATCAGACGAACCTTCTCATAAGAACTCAACTCTTAAAGAGTGAGGATGCTTTGCTCTTTTTCTTTAGCTATTTGGTCAATTTTTTTAATCGCATCATCAGTTAATTTCTGAATATCTGCTTCTGCTTTTTTGGCCTCATCTTCGCTCAGAACTTTATCTTTAGACGCCTTTTTGAGAGTTTCATTAGCATCACGGCGAACTTGGCGAACTGCAACGCGAGACTCTTCTGCAAACTTACTTACTTGTTTGGCGAGGTCTTTACGACGCTCTTCCGTTAAGTCAGGGACCTTGAGTCGGATTGTCTTTCCATCATTAATAGGAGCCATTCCAAGGTCAGATTTTATAATGGCTTGTTCAATTTCCTTTAAAATGGAAGTTTCCCAGGGAGCAATGAGAAATGACTTTGCATCAGGAGTTGAAACAGAAGCCACCTGATTAAGGGGAGATGGGTTCCCGTAGTAGTTAACTCGAACATTATCTAGCATTGAAACTTGAGCTCGGCCTGTACGAACTTTTTTAAGTTCTTCTGTCAGTGAGTTCACAGCCTTCGTCATTTTATCTTGAGCTGTTTTTTTAACTGTCTCAATCATTTTAACCCCTTACTGAACAAGAGTTCCGATTGTTTCGCCTTGAACGGCCTTTAAAACATTTCCTTTTTTCATCAAATCAAAAGTGAGAATCGGTAGCTTATGGTCCATACAAAGACTAATGGCCGTAGAATCCATAACCTGCAATCCGCGATTTAAAACGTCCATGTAGCTAATACTATCAAACTTTTTAGCTTCAGGGTGTTTTTTAGGATCCATATCATAGATACCATCAACTTTTGTTGCCTTCATAATGACCTCAGCGTTGATTTCCATAGCACGCAAGCTGGCTGCCGTATCCGTTGTGAAGAAGGGATTCCCTGTTCCAGCTGCGAAAATCACAATGCGACCTTTTTCAAGATGGCGAATGGCTTTTCGTCGAATGTAGGGTTCCGCAATTTCAGCCATAGCAATGGCAGACTGAACGCGGGTTGGGATATCTTCTTTCTCAAGGGCATCTTGGAGGGCAAGAGCATTAATAACAGTTGCAAGCATTCCCATATAATCTGAACTGGCGCGATCCATTCCTTGAGCAGAAGCAGAAACGCCCCGAAAGATATTTCCGCCGCCAATCACAAGGCCGATTTGTACGCCAAGGCGGTGAGCCTCAGCGACATCCGATGCGATTTGTTTAATAACTTGGGGATTTATACCCTGTCCTTGCTGACCAGCAAGGGCCTCTCCACTAAGCTTGAGTAAAATACGTTTGTAAGCAATTTTGCTCACGAAATTAGTGTCCTTTCGATGCGGCAGCGACCTCTGCGGCAAAGTCATCTTTTTTCTTCTCGATGCCCTCGCCGAGCTCATAACGAACAAAACGTTTAACTTGAACATTGCCAGCTTTGAGGTGCTCAGAAACTTTTAAGTCAGGGTTCTTAACAAACGCCTGATCAAGTAGGCAGCTTTCAGCTAAAAATTTACGAATTTGACCTTCAACGATTTTATCGAGCATTTCTGGCTTTTTGCCTTGCTCGAGCGCCTTCGCTTTTAAAATTTCCTTTTCTTTAGAGACAACATCAGCTGGGATTTGATCAGCTGAAATTGCCATTGGGCTCATGGCTGCGATATGAAGACAAACATCTTGAGCATAGTTGCTAACGGCATCAGATGTTGGGCTGCCCGTTACTTCAACCATAACACCAATTTTTCCCTCACCATGAATGTAGGTGTGGACAAGAGTATTATCGGCGCCTTCAAATTTTGTATGACGGCGAATGACAAGGTTTTCACCAATCGTCGCAATATTTTCTTTCAAAAGATCTGCGATTTTTTGGGAATTATTTTTGTGATAAACCTGATCCAAAAGGTCTTCCATGGATTTGACGGCTAAAATATGGTCAGCAATATTTTTAACAAATGTTCGGAAACCATCGTTGCGCGCCACGAAGTCAGTTTCAGAGTTGATTTCAACAACGATTCCAACATTGTTTTGAACTTGCGCGAACACGGCTCCTTCGGCGGCAACTCGTCCTGCTTTTTTAGCAGCAGCTGAGAGGCCTTTTTTTCGTAACCACTCGATAGCAGCTTCGAAGTTGCCCTGAGTTTCTTCAAGGGCCTTTTTACAGTCCATCATTCCAGCGCCCGTTTTCTCGCGCAGGTCTTTGACAAGTTTAGGGGAAATATCCGCCATGACTTACTCCTTTTGTTTAAATAGTTCGATCGAATTTAAGCGTTTTCTTGAACCGTTGTTGAATCCGTTTTTTTCTTCTTCACGGCAGCAACTTTTGGCT
>DAHVKR010000227.1 GCA_027320785.1 Bdellovibrionales bacterium | reverse complement strand
ATTTCATGGGCCCCTTGTAGCTTAGCGGCGTTTGATGATCAAGGACTTCATCAAAGGAGGCTCAGAAGGGAGCTCAAAATCATAGCTGGCGGGAGGAGTGGGTAAAATTTCAATGGGGTAAATATTTCGATAGGCAAAGACATGTTTTTGAAGATCTTCTAAAGTCCAAGCCTCATAGTTTGAGGAAAGAAGAATTTGTCCTTCGGGCTCAAGACACTTTAGGCAGCCTTCCAAGAGCTCTGGCAAGTTTCGATGTATTTGAAAGACACCTTCTTTTGATCTTCCCATAGAGGGAGGGTCGCAGATAATCACATCAAATTTTCGTCCTTTTTTAATGCAACTTCTCAGAAAAAAGAGACTGTCGGCTTCCCAGAACTGATGGAGGCCATTTTTTAAATCGATATGATTGAGAAGCATATTTTCTTGGGTCCATTCTAGATAGTTTTGGCTGACATCAACTGAGCAGGTTTCAGCTGCGTTTCCAATGGCCGCATTGACGGTAAAGCCACCTGTATAACAGAAAAGGTTGAGGACTTTTTGTTTTTTGGAATGGTTCAAAACCCACTTGCGATTTTCGCGTTGATCGAGAAAAAGTCCTGGAGACATCCCTTGGTCTGAGCGAAATTGATAGTGAATCCCATTTTCCGAAGCGGTCCACCGAGTTTCAGGTTTACCAATAGGCCATATTCTTGATTTTTCTCCGTGAATACCGCGATTAATCATTTCCCGGACCCAGCCATTGCAGTCGAGGGTATGAGAAAGGCTTTCAAAAAGTTTAAGATCCTCTTCGGTTGGATTATCTTTTTTGTACCAATAAACCCAGAATTGTTCTCCAAACTGATCAATGCGGTAATCTTCTAATTCTCGGTGAACCCAGCGGAGGCAATCCGATTTAATATGAGGTATTTCGAGTAAACACTGTCGCTTATATAAACATTCGAACAATTGTAAATCTTTTTCGGGTAAAGCATGTATCCAGACGGGTTGAGGCGAGGTGTGTAGATAGTTATTTCCATCTAATTCAAACTGCAGTTCTTGTGAGTGAAGACAAAGTCGATAGAAGGGTTTTCCTCCATGTTCGGAGTCCCCCAGGACGGGAATGCCGCAGTCCTCTGCATGTAGTCGTATTTGATGAGGTTTTCCCGTGCGAGGCTGAGCCTCCCAAAGAAAATAAGGGCCCACTTCTTTTAGAAAGTTAAAAAGAGTTGTCGAGTTGGGATTCGAGCTTTTTCGATCACTCATGGGAAGGTTGCCATCTTTGTAGATCAGAGAGTGATGTTCTAGAGTGGTGAGTTTGTGTTCCTTATGAGTGAGAAAAATATATTTTTTGCGAACTTCGTGATTTTCAAATTTTTTTGTCAGTTTTTGTGCTGCTTCGACGTTGAGGGCAAACGCAAGAGCCCCAGAGGTTCCCTTATCTAATCGGCTTGCGACGAAGAGGGTTTGCTTCAACTCTTCCTGAAGCATTTCAACAAGACCTGGTTTTCCCGTGTCAGGCGCATGGGTGTTAATACCAGAAATTTTATCTACAAAGAGAAAAGGGCCTATTGTCTTATATTTCAATTTGAGATGGGACTGTGGCATAACTAGTTTTATTGGAAACGCTTTGTCGAAGCTTGTCAAACCCGGTTCTTGTTGAGGCTACAGAAGGCTGGGTCTATGATGGCCTCGTTAAGAAAGAACATATTCAATCTCAAAAGGAGTATTAGAAATGAAATATCGTCATTTGGTTTTATGTGGACTGGGTGCTTTGATGCTTTCAGGCTGCGGAATTCAATCTATTCCTCAGGCTAAAAACCAAACAGAGGCTTCATTAGCCGAAGTGACCAATCAATATAAGCGTCGAGCAGACCTTGTTCCGAATTTGGTGGCCACTGTGAAGGGCTATGCGAAGCACGAGGAAAAAACTTTCACAGAGGTGACTGAGGCACGAGCCAAGGCGACAAGCATGACTTTGGATCCAACAAAAGCGACGCCCGCACAGCTAAGTCAGTATGCTCAAGCTCAAGGTCAGTTGTCTCAGGCTTTGGGTCGACTTTTAGCAGTCAGTGAAAACTATCCCAATCTCAAGGCGGATACTCAATTCCGAGACTTGCAAGCTCAGCTTGAGGGAACTGAAAATCGCATCACAGTAGCTCGTCAAAGATATATCGAGTCCATTAAAGAATTTAATAATTTGATTTCTGTTCCGCCTTCTAATTTTACTAATTCTCTTTTCTACCACTATGAAAAGATGCCTCAGTGGGATGTACCTGAGGCCGAGAAAACGAAGAATGAACAAGCCCCTGAAGTTAAGTTTTGATGATTCAAAAGCTTCTTTTTCTTTTATTGTTTACACTGGCCTTACCTCTTCAGGCTCAAGGGAAATTTAAAGTCCCGGCTCTGAGTGGGCCCGTTATAGACGAGGTGGGAGTGATCTCACCTCAAGATAAAGCTCAGATTGAAAATTTGCTTTATGATTTCAATCGTCGAGGTATCGCCCAGGTTCAAGTTTATGTGACCTCATCACTCCAGGGTCTTCCTATCGAGCAGGCCTCCATTGAAATTGTGGATCAATGGAAATTGGGAACGAAAGAAAAAGATAATGGTTTGCTCTTTCTGATTGCTCCTCATGAAAAGAAACTTCGGATGGAAGTGGGGCAGGGTCTTGAAGGCGTTATGCCTGATGTATACACAAAGCGTATATCGGAAGATTTAGTTGTTCCCTATTTTAAAAAAAATCAGATGTCTCAGGGAATTTTACAAGGGGTGAAAGCGATCCTAACTGTCTTGAATGGTGGAGATTTGCAAGCGCCAGCGCCGCCCTCTCAAGATCGAAACTCTCGTAAAGTCCCCGTCCCATTTGCTGTGATCGTGCTTATGTGGATCATTATTATGATTCTCGGCCGCATGGGAGGCGGTGGTGGGGGTGGACGCCGTTTCCGAGGTGGTTACTGGATTGGCGGCGGTGGCTTTGGAGGAGGAGGCTTCGGCGGCGGCGGTGGCTGGTCCGGCGGCGGAGGAGGCTTCAGTGGAGGCGGCTCTTCGAGCTCATGGTGATGATATGAAAAAATGGATAGATCGATATTTAACTTCTGACCAAATTAAAAAAATAGCTGAGGCTGTCTCAGGAGCTGAAGAGCATACTGTAGGTGAGATTGTTCCAGTCATCGTTTCCAAATCAAGCACCATTGGGCATGTGAAGTGGATTCTGACAGGCTTTTTGACTGTGGTCTTTATTACCCTTGAGAGTTTTTATCTACATCACCGAGGAGGTATTCAAAGTGACTGGCTTTTGCCAGCAGCCTTCTTGTTGGCCTATGGGGTCTCAATTGGACTCTCTCGTCTTTTGTGGTTTCAAAGAGTGTTGACGGCCAATGAGGATGAAATCAGGCAAGTTCATGACCGAGCAGAATTGGAGTTTT
>DAHVKR010000226.1 GCA_027320785.1 Bdellovibrionales bacterium | reverse complement strand
GCATAATTTGGTTTAAAAGTCTATAGAACCGCCATGATAAAGAAACTCTCACACCAAACTCTACAGTCAAACTCATCTCTTCTACAAGGAATCTTGTTTGATCGATTGCCCTGGAGATTTTTAATTATAACAGCTTCTCTTGTGGCTGCACTTTTAAATTTAACAGCGGCTGGATTTCAAAAATATTTTATCGACAGCTTAAGCTCAACGCAGGCTCACCAAGACCAACAGCAAGTTTTTTTCTTAGTCAGTAGCTTTATCTGCTTCGTCATTGCCAGCCTTCTGACCCAACTTAACAACTACTGGGGACTTCGCGAATCTCTTTTCGCCCAAAGAAAGCTTGCTCAAAGACTTTACGATCAGTCTCTCACTCTTAAAAGCGAGAGTCTCGAGAAAAAAACAGTGGGAGAAATTGCCTCTCTTTATGCAACTGATGTCCCAGCTGCCACCATTCTTCTTGAACAGACTCTGCCTTTTGGTGCGAGCACTTTTTTCCCACTACTTCTCACGCCTTTCGCTCTCGACTATTTGGTAGGAACACCACTTCTTGAGGCCTGCTCTTTGGTCTTGCTCGTAAGCCTAGTTAATACGGCCTTAGCTCTCAGACAAAGTCGCTTCTTTATGAAATTTAAAGAGCTCGCAGCCCTTCGAACTTCTTATGTTAATGAGTGGCTGCAAAACATTCGTATTCTCAAAATCTTAAACTGGATGTCAGCCTTTGAATCAAAAATTTTTTCAGTGCGCGAGCTCGAAACTCAAAATCGTATTCAAATGGTCACCAATGGCCAAGTCATGAATGCTATTACCTCTCATGCTACATTTCTTTTTAATATTGTTGCAGGTTCAGTTTTAATTTGGGTTTACAAAAAAACTCTTACACCTGGTGATATTTGGACAGTCTTTTGGATTCTTGGAATTCTTCTCAATCGCCCTCTTCGTCAACTGCCTTGGTTCTTTACTTTTGCTTTTGACGCTTGGACCTCTTCGAAGCGTCTACGAAGTTTTCTTGGGATCACTTCATTTGAAGATTATGATGTTCGTACTCCTCAAGATAAAATGCCTTCCGAATCACCCCCTCTTCTTCAAATTAAGAATTTAAACTGGATCCATGAAGGATATCCCATTTTAAAGAATCTTGATTTTCAAATTAACGAAGGTGAAAAAGTAGCCATCCTAGGAGAAGTGGGCAGTGGAAAATCGGCCTTTCTTCACTGCTTGATGGGTGAGCTCAAATGTCAGTTTCAAGTTTTTTCCTTTAAGGGGCAGCCTATTCAAGGAAAAGTTACTCACGAATTTCGGCGCATCCTGAATTATGTCCCGCAGGAAACTTTTTTGATGAACTCTACCCTCCGAGACAATATTGCCTTTGAGTATGAAAAATCAGCTATTATTGATCCCGAATTAGATACTTTCCTTCATCATGTCGATTTTAATACCACCTATGAGGGCCTGACCGATGGGCTCAATACTCGAATTGGAGAGCGAGGTGTTAATCTATCTGGTGGCCAAAGACAAAGACTCAGTCTCGCTCGCTCGATCGTACAAGATCGGTCTTTCGTTTTGATTGACGATTCCATGAGCCAGCTAGATGCGGAAACAGAAAAGAAAATCCTCTGGGAGCTTTTCGAGGGACCTTTGAAAAATAAAACAGTTATCATCACAACTCATCGACGAACAATCCTCAATTTCGTATCCAAGGTTTATGAGATGAAAGAGGGGCGACTGTATGCAGTTTCAAAAGAAGAAGCCCAGAGGGTGAAGACATGACATCTGTTGAACTGGAAAAGGAAAAAGTTTTTGAAGGAGGTTTTAAAAAAACCATCTTCAATACGCTCTATATGGCTTACTCACCTTTTCGGTATTCATTGATATTTGCTTTAAGCTTTGGATTCATAGGTCGACTTCTTGTCCTCGCCAATACCAATATGATTGGGCACTGGGTCGACAGTCTCACACATCCCGACAAACTTCCTCACCTCATGAGATCTTGGCATCCTGCTCAGTTTATCATAGCCCTTCTCGTCTTGACTCTATGTGGGTTTGCTTTCACAACTTTTTTTCGCATTCGTTTTTCTCGAATCTCTTCTCGAGCTGTCTCATCTCTTTATGATGAAACCACGCTTCGCGTCTCAAGAGCTCCCATGAGCTTCTTTGATCGAAATCCTGTTGGACGCATCATGACGCGTTTCTCATCTGACTATGGAAATATTTTTCGTCTTTTCGGAGGACCTTTAGCTGAGTTCTTCTCAATTATTTTTGATCTTATTGCTCTTGTCGTTCTTTTAACTGTTGTCAACGGTAGTTTGTTTTTCTTAATGCTAATTTATGCGGGCGCTAATTTTATGATTTACCGACTCAATCGCAGTCGATTAAGGGAGGCTCGTCGTAATCTTTCTTATCAACGTGGACCTTCCTTGGCTCATTTCACTGAAACAGTTCAAGGAGCTGTCAGCATTCGGCTTTTTGAAAAGGAATCTTTATTTCAATCGCGCTTTGAACAGTTAGACAAACTCTACTTGGAATCCAAAAGAAAAACCGTCGCATGGGTCTTAACTTATGTTTTTCAAATGAATTTTCTTTCAACGCTCTGGTTTCTTGTAATAGGTTTTTATTCTCTTTGGGGATTGCGACAAGGCATTATGACCGTAGGAGATGTGGGCGTCTCTCTGGGACTCATCTTATTCTCCTTTAACTCGGTTCAAATGTTTTTTGAGTGGTTGACTCAAATTGAAGAGGGCTTTGTGGGAGTCGAAAGGTTGGATGACTATCTTCGACGCCCCTTAGAGCCTCACATGAAACTCCCTTCGTTAGCTCAATATAAAACAGAACACCCTCAAGATACGTCAACAGACGAGTTACAACGCCAACAAACTCGAGCACAATCTTTTGATATACGCTTCCAAAATGTAACCTTTCGTTACACCGATCAGCAGGATTGGATCTTTAAAAATTTTGACCTTGTCATTCCCGAAGGGCAAAAGCTCGGTATCATCGGGCGAACAGGAAGTGGAAAATCTTCCCTTCTGCAAATGATGAGTCATCTTTACCCTCTGAGCGAGGGTTCCTTTTCCATTGGTCCTTACAACCCTTCCCGAGGTGGAGATCTTCAATTATTAAGACAAATGATCACCTACCTTCCCCAAGACCCGGTGATTTTCAAAGCCTCTCTTCGGGAAAATCTAGATCTTGAAGGAAAACATACAGATGATGAACTCTCGGAGTCTCTCTTTAAGGTCGGGCTTGGACCTTGGTTTGAATCTATTCAGAGAAATTTTCAGTATGAGCTACAGGAAAAAGGTAAAAACATATCGATTGGAGAAAAGCAGCTCCTGGGTCTAGCTCGCTGCCTTCTTCAAAAAGCTCCTATTTTTATTCGCGATGAAGCGACCAGCTCTCTAGACCCCA
>DAHVKR010000225.1 GCA_027320785.1 Bdellovibrionales bacterium | reverse complement strand
GACACAAAATCAGAGAGTCTCTTGGCAGCTCTGCCTCAAAAAAATATATGGCTTTGTTCATGGGACTCTAACTACGTTCTAAATAATTTGGACTTCTTTGAGTCTGCTGCTAAAGAAAAAACATGGTTGTTCTTGGGTGATCGATCCAAATGGAAATTCAAAGAACATAAGCAGTTTCAAGAAATCATTCAGCACTGGAAAAATAAACCCTTGTGGTCAAGCCAACTCAACAAATTAGAAATGTTGAACTTATTTAAAGAAGCTGAGGCTCTTCTCTTGGCAGGCCTTGACCTTTCTCCACAGTATTTTGTTGAGCTTGCCTCATTAGCTGCCACCTCGGGTCTTTATACAATCCTCGACACTCACCAAATAGAACTCATGTCGGGACTTTGGTCCGTTGGGGAAAACTGCACATTGCTTGATAAAGAGAACTACCATCACCAACTTGAAAATCGCTGGGCTGCTGGATCTCTCGTTCCTCCCTCCTTAAAGAAAAAAGCCCGATCTCCATCCTTTGTCCTCGATCAGTCATTAAATGAACTCAACCGTTGGATCACGAAAGCTTTGTCTGATCGCAAGCAAGCCTGATAGAGTAACTGTATGGCTCAGTCGACTTCTTCCACATCTTCATTTCGAGTTTTACTTGTAGGAGCTCGATTTCAAATTCTCAGCCGCGCGTCTGATAGCGGGTTTCTTTGGCCCATGGCAAAAGGATTGGCCCGAAAGGGAATCGATGTAACCGTTTTCTCAAGCCGAAGCCCTATTGGAAAAAGCTTTGTCGAAAGAGATGGGGTTAAAACCTACTTTCTTCAAGAGAAGGACTCCGAACTTCAACATCTTAACTTTGAAGATGCTGTTCTCAGGAAATTTACCGAGCTTCACTACCAAAACCCGTTTGATATTGTTCATAGTTTAGATCCTTCAGCGATTAAGGTCGCCAAACAAAAGAGTCGCTTTAAGGTCGCTGTCTGCTTTGATGTTGAAGCCACCCAAATGTCTCAAATCTTTTCGATCCTCGGACGGGGTCACGAAACTCTTGGGGCCTTACTTCAAATGGGAACAGCCTTGGCCTATAAATTCATGACCACCTTTTTTGCCAAAGATCGACCGTTGCTAAAAGTGGCCGATGGCATTTTTGTCGCCCATCCTCAACAACGCTATCTTTTAGAAAGATATTACCTTTACCCTGATCTCAAAATTCACACACTTCCTTATGGTTTTGAGTTGAGTGATTTCAAACCTCCCGAGAATGTCACTGAAATTAAAAAGAAGTGGGGACTTCCCGAGAACTCTCAACTAGCCGTAACTTTTTCAGACTTAAGCGAAAGCCAAGAGATCATTCACCTTTTGATGGGCTTTGAAAAAGTCGCTGTTAAAAAACCTTTTTCTTATTTGCTCATTATTGGAAACGGTCCTCTCTTCAAAGAAATCGAATATGAAATTCTTCAGAGAGCACTGGGAAAACGAGTTCTTCTACTTGGATCTCTTTCAGACGAAGAAACACTGGATATAATCTCGATAAGTGAGGTTTATATAAACCTCAGCTCACGGACCAGTGGGTTTGAAACAACTCTTATCGAGGCCATGGCACAGAAGAAAGTTATTATAGGCTCTGAAGTCAGCCCCATTTCTCACATTATTGAAGATGGTTTGGACGGATTCCTTCTTCGTCCCGCCGATAAAGATTCTTTGGCTATTTTACTGATTGAGATCTTTTCGGGTGCCATTCCGATTGAGGAGCTTGGTGAAAGAGCCCGTAAGAAGGTTTTGGAGCTTTTTGACGTTAAAAAAATGACTGATCTTGCAATTAATGCCTATCGTCAGATTATTCGAGATGCCGGTTACAAAAAAGTTCGACGAAAATTCCTTGAACCCCACCCCTAGAGCCTCTGAGAGCGTTCTCTCGGTCTAGACATTCTTGAATGCTTTGCATTACATCCATATTTATCTTTTCCTACTGTTTTCATGTATTTAAGATGAGTCTATTCAACAACTTGGAGCTCTTTTCATGACGATTACAAAAGCCGAATTGATCAATATTGTATCTGAAAAAGCAGGTATCACACGCGTCAAAGCCGAAACCGTTGTGAATACTATTTTTGACTCCATGGTTGAAGCGCTTTTACGTGACGATCGTATTGAGATTCGTGGTTTTGGATCTTTTGTAAACCGTGAATACAAATCCTATAAAGGCCGAAATCCCCGCACTGGCGAGGTGATTGATGTGGAAGAGAAAAAACTTCCTTTCTTTAAGGTTGGCAAAGAGCTCAAAGACGAAATCAATAAAGGTTAATGCTGTTAAGACTCGAGAGGGAAAAGTCGAACCTTTTGAATTTGAGAAATACCTTTTAACGCCATAAAAACACGTTCGAGACCCACAGCTACTCCACAAGAGGGTGGCATCCCACTTTCAAGAGCTTGAAAAAACTCTTCATCTAGCTGGATGGGTGTACGTCCCTCACGCTTTTCTAAATCCTCTATTGCTCTCTTCCTCTGCTCGACTGGATCATTCAGCTCATCAAAGCCGTTTGCGAGCTCCATACCCTTCCAATAAATTTCAAAACGATCTGCCCAACCCTGATGATCTTTTCTAGCCAGGGCCGCCTGAAATGGTGGGTACTTTTCAACAAAGACCAAACTATCTTGAGGAAGTTGTGGCTCTACCTTTTCCATCATCAAAAGAAAAAAGTAATCATCTAAAGTCAGGGTATCGGTCACATGTAGTTGATGCTGAATCGCGAGGTTTCGGTATTCTTCTAAAGTTGTCTGCGGAGTCAGTTCAAAATCTAAATATTTTTTAAAAAGCTGATGAATAGTCCAACACTGAATGTCTGGACGAGAAAGTCCCTGCTCATCACATAAAAAATAAAAAAACTGAACTAGATCTTTTTGCAAATCAAAAATATTGGCAAAACTGCGATACCACTCGAGCATCCAAAACTCAGGCTGATGAAGATTTGTGATCTCGTTGTTCCGATAACATTTAGCTACCTCGTAGACCTGCTGAAAACCCATCGAAAGAGCCTTCTTCAGATGAATCTCGGGAGACGTCGGCAAAAAATATTTTTCGCTGTGCCCTCCTTTTTTTAGATCTGTCGAAAAAACATCCAAAGCGGGTTCTGTTCCCGGGCACTTCACAAGACTGGGGGTCTGTAGCTCTAAAAAACCTTTTTTATCGAGGAACTGATGGACTCTTCTTAAAAAAACCGCCCACTCATTTAGCAAAGCTTTTTTATCTGCAGATGCAAATAAAGGATCCCGTTTAGATGGAACAACCCTCACAAGCTGATCCTTTTCGTCGAGAGCAATCCAATCATTCAATTGAATCTCTTCATACTCAGACCGGTAAAGAAGACGAAGTTCTTCACGATCTTGTAGTTGTATAATAAGATGAGGGCCTACGACCTCGAGCCTT
>DAHVKR010000224.1 GCA_027320785.1 Bdellovibrionales bacterium | reverse complement strand
GTCCAGCTTTAGGCGGAGGACTTGCTGTCGCAGCCGAACATTTTTCAACAGCACCTTTCTTTAAAACAACAGTTGTATCTTTAGGCGTATCCGTTCTGTTCCTTATGACTTTCTTGTTTGCTGTCAAAAAATTACCTGAAACTTTAAGCGCAGAAAACCGCAAGAAGCACACGAAAGGACGTCTTTTTGTTCTTTATGAGAAATTAAAAACTCCTACGCTTTCTCAGGTCATGCTCACATTTTTTATTCTTTCCTTATCTATGTCGAGTATGGAAACATCCCTTGTCTTTTTTATGGCAGATCGCTTCGGTTGGACCCTGAAAAGCACAAGCTTTGGCTTTGCCTATATCGGCTTAGTAATGGTTTTCACTCAGGGGTTTTTAGTCAGACGACTCCTCCCCAAATTGGGCGAAAGAAAAATCTTGGTCTTCTCCATTCCCATTTTTCTACTCGGGATGGCGATTATCGCACCGGCACATAGCGTAGAAATAATGGCCATCTCTATGACTCTCATTGCCTTGGGTATCGGCCACAGCAATCCCTCTTTGTCAGGCGCAACAAGTCTTCTCACCCCATCCAATCTTCAAGGAGAAACTCTCGGAGCCAATCAAAGTTTAGCCTCCTTAGGTCGCATCATCGGGCCTGCTCTTGGGGGCTATCTGTATACCATCAACGGGGGTTACCCTTTTATTTTTTCAACGATTTTGGCGGGGGCCGCTTGGCTTCTCATAATTTCGAAGTACAACTCCATACCCGAAAGCGCAAAAGTTGAGGGCTCCCACGCCCCGGCTCATTGAGGTGCCCGTGCCAACTGTTTTAAATGAAATTGGTTTTTTTCAGTTTGATAATCTGATCCGCGGCCGCATTCCCTTTATCATTTTGAGCCTGGGGGTCGACCTGAAGGATTTCTACAAAATTCCTCTTTATCAAAACCATCTTGAAAAAGTTGTAATCTACACTTCCGCTGACCAAGCCCAACAGGAATTAGTAAAAAAAGAGGTGGCCCCTCACGAAGCCATTCTAGTCCTCTGTCCCACTGGAGATTTATCCGCCCAGGCCGTTGATGATTTAGAAAATGCAGGCTTTATGAATGTTTTCTATGTAAAAAATGGCTTCCAGGCCTTGAAGGCAGACGCGTCGCATTGAGTCCAGATTTCCTCTAGTGCCTGTGATAGCTTGTCAGAATGACAACAACTACTTTATCGGATCGCTATAATCCTCAAGAAGTCGAATCAAAAACATATAAATGGTGGGAAGAATCCGGCTATTTCAAAGCTGAAGATCTTTCAACAAAACCTCCTTACTCCATCATTCTACCGCCTCCCAATGTAACTGGATTTTTACATCTTGGACATGCTCTGGATCATACTATTCAAGATCTCTTGATTCGCTGGAAGCGAATGAATGGCTTCAACGCCATGTGGTTGCCTGGAACAGACCATGCGGGAATCGCCACTCAATCAGTCGTGGAAAAAGAACTCAAAAAACAAAATATCACTCGTCACTCATTGGGACGTGATGCTTTTGTTGAAAAAATATGGGAGTGGAAAAACCAATACGGTGATCGCATTTATAAACAAATGCGCAAACTGGGGGACTCTTGCGATTGGGATCGTGCCACCTTTACTCTCGATGAAGACGTTTCCAAGGCTGTTCGAAAAGTTTTTACTCATCTTTACAAAAAGGGCTGGATTTACAAAGGACAAAGACTGGTCAACTGGTCAACTCCTCTGGAGTCTGCCATTTCAGATCTTGAAGTTGAGTTCCAACAAGTGAAAGGAACTCTTTATCACATCACCTATCCTCGCGAGGATGGTAGTGGATCTTTAACAGTTGCAACAACTCGTCCTGAAACCATGCTCGGTGACTCTGCAGTCTGCGTAAACCCAGACGATGAAAGATATAAAGCTCTTGTTGGCAAAAATGTTATTTTACCTCTTTTGAATAAACCGATCCGAATTATTGCAGATAACTATGTGGATCCATCCTTTGGCTCGGGTGTTGTGAAGATGACTCCCGCCCATGACTTTAACGATTATAAAATCGGCAAGACTCATAATCTAGAATTTATAAATATTCTCGAGAAGAACGGCACTCTCAACGAAAATGCGGGTCCTTACAAGGGCCTCAAAGTACAGGAGGCCCGGAAGCGCGTCGTAGAAGATCTCAAAAAATTGAACTTCCTCACAAAGGAAGAACCCTATGTTCACTCTGTCGGGCACTGCTCTCGCACAGGCGCCGTCGTTGAGCCCTTCCTCAGTGAACAGTGGTTTATGAAAATGGATAAACTTTCTGTTCCTGCAAAACGCGTTGTCGAATCCGGAACTCTTCGCTTCGAACCTGAATCATGGACAAAGGTTTATCTTCACTGGATGAACATCATCGAAGATTGGTGTATCTCGCGACAGCTCTGGTGGGGACATCAAATCCCGGCATGGCAGTGTACAAAGTGCTCTCATGTGAATGTAAGCGAACAAACACCGACCCAATGTGAAAAATGCGGTGGAACAGATCTCAAACAAGATGAAGATGTTCTCGACACTTGGTTTAGTTCAGCTCTCTGGCCTTTCTCCACTATGGGATGGCCCGACAACACTGAAACACTTAAGACTTTCTATCCCACAACATATTTGGTCACGGGACATGATATTATTTTCTTCTGGGTCGCCCGCATGATCATGATGGGACTCGAGTTCAAAGGAGATATCCCTTTCCGCACTGTTTATATTCATGGCCTTGTTCGAGACTCTCAAGGACGTAAGATGAGTAAGTCTTTGGGTAACTCTGTGGACCCTGTGGAAATGATTGATAAACATGGAGCTGACGCTCTTCGCTTCTCATTTCTTGCTCACCTTTACAGCGGAAAAGATTTTAAATTTTCCGAACAAAGATTAGAAGGCTACCGCAATTTCATGAATAAAATATGGAATGCAGCCCGTTTTGTTCTTTCTAACTTGCAAGACTTTAAAGCTCCTGCTGAAGGAGTGAAAGCTCTGCCCAAGAAGGCTTCTCTTTCCATTTACGATCAGTGGATCCTTTACAAGCTCGGCGAGGTGGAGCAAAAAGTTGAGACGGCTCTCGAGACAGACCACTTTAGTGAAGCCGCGCAAGCTCTCTACCACTTCGTATGGAATCAATTTTGCGATTGGTATATCGAGCTCACCAAACCCACTCTTCAAGGAACGGCCTCCGATGAGCGCGAAACAACTCAACTTATACTCGCTCAGGTACTGAATCGCATCGTCAGACTTTTACATCCCTTTGTGCCATTCATTACAGAGGAAATTTACCAAAAGCTTCCTATCAAAGGTGCCGCATGTATTATTGACGAATATCCAACAGCTCAAAAAGACCAAGATCTATTAGCTTATGGTTCAGAAGCTGCAGCTCTAGAGGTAGAAGTTTTAAAAGAGGTCATC
>DAHVKR010000223.1 GCA_027320785.1 Bdellovibrionales bacterium | reverse complement strand
GCCGGAACTATGCTCAGTGCTTGCGAACAAAGATCCGCAAAAGCAGAGCGACAAATCAAGGCGATTAAAAAAGCACGCTTTATGCAAAAGTTTATCGGGCAAGAATTCGAGGGCATGATTTCGGGAGTGACTAAATTCGGAGCCTTCGTCTTACTCAGAGAATATGATATTGATGGCCTTGTGCGCTTGGGCGACTTAGCAAAAGAACCTCTTGAATATGATGAGGACAACCTGCGACTTGTAGCCAAGCGAAGCGGTCTAACTTACTCCATTGGAGATCCATTAAAAATTCGCGTTGTAGATGCGAATGTCGAGCTAGGCCAAGTAAATTTTGAACTTGCCTCCTCTCAGCCCTCCTCGTCCCAAAAGGGTGGGGGCAAGCCCACCAAGCATACACCTGTTTATTTACAAATGACCGGCAAAACGCCCTCTCAAAAGAAGAAAACGGGCTCACGTGGAGCTGAGTCCAGCGATTCTGAAGAAAAAAAGTTTCCTTTTAAGGGAAAGAAGTTTACACCTCGATACAAACGCAAAAAACAGCAAGCCTCCGAAGAGAGAACTTCAGAAAAATCATCTTCTCAACCTTCACGAGGTTCTAAAGGTCAAAAAGGAACCACGGGTAAAGGAAAAAATGTCTCTCGAGCTCAAAAGAAATCCCATTCGAAGAACGCTGCAAAACGCCGTTAGATTGCGAACGATTGTTAGCGTTTTCGCTCGGCATGGATTCTACAATGTCGCGGAACGTATTAAGCTAGGACGATTCCTCGTCGAAAGAATATCCGGATCTGGAGTTGATCAATATTCAGCCCCACAGAGACTCCGCATGGCTTTTGAGGAACTCGGCCCTACATTCGTTAAACTCGGACAACTTTTAGCCACTCGTCCCGACCTCGTTCCACCGGAATATGCTGAAGAGTTTTCTCAACTACACGATCGAGTCCAACCCCTTCCCTTCGAGACCATCCAAGAAATTCTCAAGCAAGAGTATGGAGAGCGGAAAGATCAAATTTTTGAATCCATTGACCCCACCCCGCTTGGCTCCGCCAGCATTGCCCAAGTTCATCGAGCTCAATTGAAGTCCGGTGAGGATGTTGTTATTAAAATCCAAAGACCTGGGATTCTTAAAACGATCGATGATGATTTGAACGTCCTCTATATGTTGGCCGAACTTCTTGAAAAGTATGTACCCGAAACACGACCCTTTTCTCCCATTGCAATTGTAGACGAGTTCTTTAAAACTCTCGAGCTCGAAACAGATTTTATTGTTGAAGCCAATAATATTCGACGCTTTCAGCAGAATTTCAAAAATGATCCTGACGTAGTCATTCCTCAAGTTTATCTCGATCTCTCAACAGAAAGAGTTTTAGTCTTAGAAATGCTGAAAGGCGCACCCCTGAGCAAAGAAGGCGCCTTGAACCAACCTGGCCTTGATAAATCACTTGTTATTCGTAAGGCACTTCAGATCTATCTAAAAATGGTTTTTACAGATGGGCTTTTCCATGGCGACCTCCATGTTGGAAATATTTTTGTTTACCCAGATAACCGCATCGGCCTAATTGACTTTGGCGTGATTGGACGATTGAACTCTCGAACGCAAAAAGCCGTGGCTAGTCAGCTGCTGGCCCTCGCTCGTGAAGACTACGAACGACTCGCCTATGAGTATGTGGATTTAGCTCCCTTTACAGATCAGGTGAATATTGACTTATTCGCCAAAGAACTTCGCGAACTCATAGCACCCTATTACGGCCTGACTTTGAAAAATGTAAACATGGGAAGACTTTTAATGAACTCTTCCTCTATTGCTACAAGGCATGGTCTTTCTGTCCCAACAGAGCTTATGATGTTTTTTAAATCACTTGTTGCAGTCGAAGGCTTGGGTAGAAAAATAGACACTCAATTTGATCCCTTAGCGACCATTCTTGAGTTCACGGGTGACATTATCAAAAAGCAACTGGAGCCCTCTCGAGTGGCTGGTGATTTTTCTCAAGTCTTTCGTGAATCCAGACATCTAATTAATTCACTTCCACGACAGCTCTCTATGCTAATCCGAAAAGCCAATAGCCCTCAACATGCCTTCAAGCTGAATATTCAGAATGTCGATGAGCTCAAGCGAGCTCTGGAAAACTCTTTCAGCCTTCTGTTCCTGGGAATCGTAACAGCTGCTTTAATTATCAGTGCTTCTTTTATTGCTCAACAATATGCTCGCGAGCCCTTGCACCACCTACCTGCTCTCAGTTTGATTTTATATTCTTTGGCAGGTCTGCTAGGAGCTCTTGGATTTTACCACTATATACGAAAATCTTGAGGTCTTATGCACGCGATTCACTATGAACTGAGCATCTTAGCTAAAGCCATACATCACAAAAATCTTTCAGCTGCAGCCCTGCATGTCGGCCTCAGCCAGCCGCAACTTTCACGGATTATTGCGAAAATTGAAGATGAGCTACAAGTTGTTCTTTTAGATCGCTCGGCTAAACGTAAATCAGGTTGGACTCCACTTGCACTTGAGGTGGCAGAAATTTTTGAAAAATCACAAAGACGACTCGAGTCTGAATTGAGCACTATCTCAAATAGCGAAATGGTGGCTGATCTTCATATTGGAACCCTAGAAGGTCTTTCCAGCTTTGCTATGAAAACAGCTCAAGTTTGTTTCGAAAAAATCGGAATTAAGAAAATATCTTTGGATATTTATGATCTCTCAGAACTGGAATCACATTTTTTATCCGGTGACTTAGATCTTATTTTTTCATCCAAAACACCCGGGCGACAAAAATACACTCACCTAGCTGAAATTGGCTACCAACGCCTAGAAAAAGTAGAAACGAAGACTACGACCGGTGTTATGAGTACCTTTGAGTACAATAGACTCCATGAAAAGGCTCACTTGTCCTATGAACATGTCCTTGTTTCGAATTCACTTATGATTCGAAAAGAATGGTTAGAAAAAATCGGCGGAACAGGGCATCTTCCCTCGGAAGCGAAAAAGGGGAAATCCAAAGATCAAGAGCCCGTACTCCTTATCGGGAGCGAGCTCATCAGCCCTCAACTTTGGATCGAGATCGAGAGAATCATCGAAAGCATCTAAAAATTCTAAAGATTACAGAGCGCAGCCTACTTTTCAGTAGGCTGGCACCCTTTTTATCCAAGTAACTTAAGAGCTAATTGAGATTGCTGATTTGCTTGACCTAAAACAGATACACCTGCTTGCATCAAGATGTTATTTCGAATCATCTCAGACGTTTCAGCCGCCACATCAGTGTCACGAATTCGAGAGTTCGCAGCCGACATGTTCTCGTCATAAATTAACAAGTTGTTACTTGTTGATTGTAGACGATTCTGCATGGCTCCAAAGTTGGCCCGAATCGAGTTCACACTCAACATAGCTGTATCCAAAGAAGACAAAGATTGCTGAGCGCCCTCTT
>DAHVKR010000222.1 GCA_027320785.1 Bdellovibrionales bacterium | reverse complement strand
GATCTAAGACTATTGCCACATCGTTGCTCTGATACTTCACAAATGATTATGAAGGCCATCAAGGGGGGCAAAAAAGTTCTCTTTGAAGGTGCCCAAGGAACTCTTCTGGATATTCACCACGGCACTTACCCTTTTGTAACTTCCAGCTCCACCATCTCTGCCAGCTCTTGCACCAGCTCAGGGATTGGCCCGCAAAATATTAAGCAGGTCATTGGTGTCTTTAAAGCCTATGCGACCCGTGTGGGCGCAGGCCCTTTCCCCACGGAGCTTTTAAACGAAACCGGAGAAACTCTACGCACTTCAGGTCATGAGTTTGGCAGCACCACGGGCCGTCCACGTCGCTGTGGCTGGCTCGATCTCGTCGCCTTGAAATACGCCATTCGCCTCAATGGCATTACCTCTTTAGCCATGATGAAATTGGATGTCCTTTCAGGGCTCGACAAGGTGGCGATTTGTACAGGTTACAAAATAGGTGGCCAAATAGTCACAGAATGGCCATCTACTTTGAAAGAATTGGAACAGGCCGAGCCTGTCCTCACAGAATTCCCAGGCTGGAAAGAAGATCTGACTCAAATCAATCAGCTTTCAGACCTACCCCGCCCTGTCACCCAGTATCTGGATTTTATCTCGGATCAGGTGAAAACCCCCATTGATGTGATTTCTGTGGGCCCGGGCCGGGAGCAAACCCTGTGGGTAAAGCCCCTTTTCAACTCCTAAAATCAGGGAGAAAGCCCCCTTTCTTCCTTCGCTTAAAAAAATAAAGCTAATCTTTTAAGCAAATGAAAAAAGAGGGTTGACTAAGGTGACCCACTTGAGACAAATTTCTGGGTCCAAACATAAAATGGTTCGCTAGCTCAGCTGGTAGAGCACTTCACTTTTAATGAAGGGGTCGATGGTTCGAATCCATCGCGAGCCACCAAGTTTCATACCTGATCACGTATCCCGTGACTTGTCTGAACACTCACTTCCCTAGTGGAAGCTGACGTCCCCTTCGTCTAGAGGCCTAGGACAACTCCCTTTCACGGAGTAGACACGAGTTCGAATCTCGTAGGGGACGCCAAATTTTCTTTCGGCCCATTTCAGCCAGTAAATATCTAAAATCACATTGAAAACTCAGTTCGAACGCTCATCTGTTACCTTGGCTCTGGACATACCATAAAAGATATAGTATATATTTAGTATGTGGAACGTTTTCCTGGAAAAGAACGCCGTTAAAGCTCTCAATAAAACACCAAAGGAAATCCAGGAAAAGTTTGAGAAATGGAAAGATATCGTTCAGCTACAGGGGCCGAAGGGTCTTTTTGAAATAAAAGGTTTTCGAGACCATGCCCTCAAAGGCGAATGGCAAGGCGCCAGAGCCAGTCGGCTGAATGATCAATGGCGAGTAATCTATTACGTTGTCGCCAATGAAGTTAAAATTTTAGTGATGGAGGTGACACCGCATGACTACCGGAAAAAAGGTTAAAAAACTTCTGAAAAACGGAGAATTTGTTCCGGCAAAAACTCGAGTCGCGATGACTCCCGGGCAATCTCTGAAAGTCATTCGCGAACTTCAAGAGCTTTCGCAAAATAAATTAGCAAAAATTAGCGGGCTACCTCAATCTACTATTTCTGGAATGGAATCTGGACGGATCAATATTGGAGTTGAACGAGCCAAAACTTTGGCTGCAGCACTCCGAGTGCACCCTGCCGTTATTGTTTTCCCGGGCTGGGAAGTGGGACATGCTTCTTGATCAAGATTCCTAATGATCGTTCGTAATTACTCCAAAGTGCTCGTAATTAAGTTTGGAGAAAGCGAAGGCTAGTCACTCGACAAGTTAGAGCGTTTTTTTATAATGAGGAAAAAATGTCTGAAACTGCGAAAGTTTTCTCTAAAACAACCAGAGCCGACTTATTTGCCGACTTTCCTGTGAAAGACTATGCTGTCAGTTCCAATTGGTATCAGCGCTTACTGGGTTGTCCTCCCGCTTTCCTGCCAAACGAAATCAAAGCAGTCTGGGAGCTAGCTGAAAATAGATATATTTTTATTAAGGTTCAACCTGAACACGCCGGCCATACATTCAATCTATCTTCCTGAGTGATCTGGATGGCTTTATTCGGCAGATCACTCAACGTGGATTAAAATACACAACATAAGAAACACTTCCTAATGGCGTTCGAAAAGTTGTATACAGTGACCCCGATGGAAATGAAATAGGATTTGGTGGTGCACCTTTACTCTAAAAAGCCTAATCGCACAGCTAAATATAAATTTAGCTTGTAGTCATCTGCAGCCTCGATCAAAATATCCTACTATGGTTGTAAATTTAATTATCTCACTATTCTTCACTCTCCTCGTCTCACCCTCCCTCGGCTATCCGAAGGACTTTACAATTTTCAATCTACAAGATTGCGTAGATTGTAAGCTCGATCTAAAAAACGGAGATAAAGTTCAAGCTCTCTGGTATCGTGGATCCAATTACGAGTTGAAAGACGATACTCTAGTCATAAACAAATTTAAAATGAGCATGTTTGACCCCCCAATGAACGATGATACTGTCATTTCAATTTTGAATTTAAAATCATTGCCAGAAAGAAAGCATGGTAAAAAAGATCAGACGAACACAGTGCCGAAGGGCTGCAACGATGATCTTTTTTGGCATTCAAATTGGACTCATCAAGATTCCTCCTGTCCTTACCTCGTACTTAAAGGTAGTAATTTTAAGACTGGTAAAATTCTCGCATCAGATGATCGAGCAGCTGAATGTTTTTTAGATGGTCAAAAGCTCACTGAACCAGGACCGGGATCTGAAAATATGACCACTCCCTTACCGCCACCTAAAAAGTGTCAACTAAAGTTTGGCAAGGAACGCTTTGATGTAGTCGTCACCACCACTCGGATATTTTACAATGATGGTATACATGTGTGGTCTGATCTCACGATTCAGCATGGAATTAAGGCTCAAAAGATTGAGGAAGTGGACTCCATCGGCTGGGCAGGTGATCTTGACGGTGATGGCAAGCTTGATTTAGTCGTCAATTGTGCTAAGAATCGCCTCACAGTAGAGTGTAAGAGACTTTACCTTTCTACGTATTCCAAAGGCCCAGATCTCTGGGGCAAAGCCGGTACGTTCGAAGTGTATGGGGATTAAGAAAATACTCCCCCTCAACTCACCCATCGGGCCACAAGGAATGAAACCCCCGCGGCAAGAGCGCCGACAACAATCATGCGTAATGCGCCTTTAAGTTTCGGCTGATCCAAGAACTGACTCTTCAGATATCCAAAGACTCCAAGAGCGATGATCGTCAGAGCGGTTGAAACCAGAAGTCCTTCTCTTGGGGTGCTTGTCAAAAAGTAAGCTGAGAGTGGCACAAGGCCTCCTAATGCATAGGACATCCCAATTCGCAAAGCTCCCCATTTAACTTGGTTGGACTCGGGCTTTTGCAAACCCAATT
>DAHVKR010000221.1 GCA_027320785.1 Bdellovibrionales bacterium | reverse complement strand
TACCCTGATGGTCATAAAGGATAAGTTGCCAAAGCTGAGGGGTTGAAAAGAATGAATCTTCGAGAGTGGGTAAAGACCTATACCGAGTTAAAAGTTCTTTTTGACAGTACTCTTGGACTTGCTGTTTTTGTTCAGAGTCGAGAGGTGGAAAATTCTGAGATATATCAGAAAGAGAGGGGGGCGTAGTATTCGCATGAAATTCATAATCAATGTTTTGAGAACCTAAGGGTTTGATCCACGAAATCCTGTCGCCTCTCTGAAATTGCTGATCTTTCCAAACTAAGGACTCACCTGGGTCGAGTCTTAGCACTTGAGTTTCAGGTAAGATTTCTTGGATTTGTTTTTCAAATGAAGCATAGCAGATCGGAAAAAAGGCATGATTATACCAAGACCACTTTTCAAATTGAAATTGGCAAGAACTGGGGACAATGGTGTGGGGTTTTAATTCTTGAAGTTGTTCCAACCATTCGGGTGGAAGTTGAGTAGTAGCATTCGTTGTGGGCTCGGTCATGGAGGGGGCAATGACTTCCAGTTCACGCATGGTTTGAAAAGGCCAGAGGACAAGATCCCAGGTGGAAATAGACAAAAGCTTTTCAAAGGTATGGGGCCCTATCCAGGAATCTACCACATGAAGAATATGAGCTCCCTCAACCTCGATATGGAAAAGAGAATCCACATCGGCATCTAAAGCCTCGAGGGGTATTATTTGAAAAGGGCCTATCGAGAGAGGTTTTAGAACCTCAAGAGGATAAATGTTTTTAAAACCCATTTGTTTTAAAAATTGAAAGTGTTCCTCAAAAAAAGAAAATAAATACACAGAAGTATCACGATCTAAAAGATTCAGACTTTCCAAAGAAAAATGATCATCATGGTAGTGAGAAATAAAAACAGCATCGAGTTTTAAATTTCGAATGGATTCAAGATCGAACTCAATCATAGGAAAGGCGTAGCAGTTTTGACTAAAGGGATTTTCAAATAGGGGATCGAAGGCGATGCGTTTGCCTTGGGCCTCAAAGAGATAGCCGGCATGAAGAATACGAGAAATTTGAAGAGACATTCTTAAATATTTAAACCCGGGTGGAGGTCAGAACGCAACCATCCCGTCAAACTTCTGCGATGGACTGTACAGGGCATGACCTCGTGCTCGAGCTCACTATCAAAAACAATAATTCTTCCAGGTGTGGGCTGAATCACAATGGGCTCTGCCCCTTCGGGATAAAGCACAAGCTCTCCACCTTCAACTCTTTTCATGTCGGATAAATAAACTACGCAGGAAAGAAGTCGACTAGGCATCACTTGATGTCGATCTCGATGCTTTCTGTAGTAGCCACCGGGCTTATACTGACTGAAATGGCACTCGAAGCGTCTGAGAGGAAGATACAACTCCTTTTTAGCGAGTAGGCGAAGACCCTCATAAATTTGATAAACCAGCTGAGTTGCCTCTGTCTGAAAAGTATCGATCCAGTAAATCTCATCCGTTCGAATGGTTGTGTTGCGCTCTTTACCTAAACCTTTACCAATAGAGGCAGGCTCTAGGGCATCACGTTCTTCTAGCTTGAGTGATTCTTGTAAAAGAAGTTGAGTCTGTTCGGGATTCAAAAAGCTTTCACGGGACCAGTAAGATTGGTGGCAATAGTCTGCAATAAAGGATTCCTGATGGGGAGACCATATAGAAAAATCAAAATTATTTTCCAAGTCACACCCTTGTTATGAGGTTCGCCGCAATGGCTAGCGTCAGGTGAGTATACGTTTAATCTGTCCTCGTACTTTCAGCAAATGAATTTTGAGGAGGACTTTTTTCGTGACCCCGCGATCGTTTAAATTCACAATGGCGTATGACTTCTTCCATACAACATGTTTCAGATACTTCGGCCTGGGTGGCCTATTACCGAGCTCTTGAATCCAAGAGGCCCGATGCCCTTTTTCAAGACACTTATGCAGAGAGCTTAGTGGGCAATCGCGCTTCTCATTTTGCTCGCCTCAAATCCAATACGACAAAATGGACTCAGTGGACGGTTATTATGAGAACCCTCATTATTGACCAAATGATTTTGGATTTGAAAGAGAAGGGTTGTCAGGCTGTTTTAAATTTAGGGGCGGGTTTAGATAGTCGGCCTTATCGTTTGAATTTGGGATCTGATGTTCAATGGATCGAAGTGGATTATCCACATGTTATTGATTATAAAACAAAAATCCTTCAAAACGAGATCCCTCGGTGTTCCTTAGAGAGAATCGGATTGGATTTATCCGATCGATCAAGGCGACAGGCTTTATTTTCAGAGATAGCACAAAAGCATTCTCAAATTGTGGTGTTAACGGAAGGGGTTTTACCTTATTTGTCCGTCGATCAGGTTTCTGAATTATCGGAAGATTTAATGATACATCCTTCTTTTCAGTATTGGATCGGCGAGTATATATCGCCTCAATCCTATCGGTATTTAAAGAATCCTAAAAGAATGAGGCTTCTGCAAAATGCGCCTTTTCAATTTTATCCAGAAGATTGGATAGGATTTTTTCAATCGCGAGGATGGAACCTTAAGAGAGAAGAGTACTACACAGAGACTTCAGAAAAGGTGGGACGAAGATCTCCAATGCCTTTCTTTTTTAAAATTTTAGAGCTCATTAAAGGTTCAGAGTGGGCTAAGTCCTACAAGCAAATGTCCGGCTATTTGCTTTGGAGTCGCAGACCCTAGTTGTTAGAACAGGGTCCCCAAACTTCAGAGAACTTTGAAGTCGTACTGGAGCTCGCAGCCGGTGGACTGTTTATACAGTCGGCGTCTAAAGTTGTAACATTTAAAAGATTAGCGAGCTCTCGATGGACAATATAGTTACATTTTTTATAATCAACATGAATATTAAATTTGGCCCTCAGGTTATCATCTACACTTTTTGAGAAGTGCAGTTCTCCAATTTGGATTTGTACGGGTTCATTTAAATAAGGAAGTGTCGGGACATTATTTTTGAAACAATAAGGGACGTATCGAAGTACTTTGTCTGGGTTTTGATTTTGGACTGAGTGAAGTGTGTATAGAAAATTAGTATTCCAGTTGAATTTTTTTATGCCTTGATTGAATTGATTTTGTAGAGAATTTTCTAAGGCTTCATCTTGTTCTTTATCCGTTTTTCCTTTTAAGCATGCATCTGGTAGATGGCCTGTTTGATTCCAATCAATACAAGCCCCATTTGTCGCAAGAGAAGGAGTCGAAACATGACTTTTTTCAATGAACGATTTTAGCAGATTAGATGAAGAATCATTCGCTTGCTCTGTGTAAAATCTTGCGAATAAAAGGCCACGGATTTCACCTTTCGAATCAAATAAACGACCCGTAAATGGTCTGGAAAATAAAACGACTGCAGCGAATACAAGAAAAAAGAAGCTGGCAGCGTCAACTAACTCAATATCTTGTGCATAAGCTGAAAGAAAGGAAAGGATACTT
>DAHVKR010000220.1 GCA_027320785.1 Bdellovibrionales bacterium | reverse complement strand
CCCTTTTTGAAGTGGGCGGTCAGTACCGCCGAAATGTTTAAGCCCCAAAGAAATAGGGGAGGCATAATTTTATGAAATCCTCGACTTACCATGTGGCTCATATTTTAGTGAAGCATCAATACGAGGCCGAGGATTTGCTTAAAAAAATCCAAGAGGGAAAAGATTTTTCAGAATTGGCCCAGAAGTACTCCACCTGTCCATCGTCTTCACGGGGTGGAGATTTGGGAGTTTTAAAAACCGGCCGAGCCGATCCTGACTTTGAAGAGGCGGCCCTGGCTCTTCAACCCGGAGAGATTTCAACTGAACCTGTGCGTACACGCTTTGGTTATCACCTGATCCGTCGAATGGAGTAATTCCAAAATTCAAAACTATTCCTCGAATTCCTCAGGATCGGGGACACGGGAAAAGGCGATGCCCCCGGTGGCTTTTTTCTTCATACCGAAAAGGTTCGCCACATAAAGGGTATCGGCTCCGAATTTTTCGTTCAATCGATCCATCACTTGAAAAGCTTTTTCCCGTCGATCCTGTTCGCCATCAAAAAAGGAAAGTTGATGAGCTTCCTCCTCTTTTTCGAACCCCGAAAGAACCACGCTGACTTTCAATGGAGAGGGTCTAGGTGGAAATTTCCAGAGGGATCGCAGTTGTTTCATGAGAAATCCAGTGTCAGAGGTTTCGCTGAAGCGGATTTCTTTTTCATAGCGTGTGGAGTCCACAAAGCGAACAGAGAGACTAAGGCGGCGACAGCGAAAATGATTTTTCCTAAGTCGAACCGTGGCTTTATTTAAAAGCTTTAAAGCCACTTCAAAAGCTTTTGCCGAAGAACGCAGATCAGGAGGCAAGACATGTTCATGTCCGATGGATTTGGTGTCCCCATGGGCATAAACATAAGGTTCTCCTTGAAGGGCTTGCACAGTTCTGACGCCCACAATGCTTCCCCAAACAGAACGGGCTTGTCCCGGTGAAAGTTGAAGTAAATCTTGAACTTTAAAAATTTGAGATCGATTGAGATGGGCTTCCATGCGAGCTCCCACGCCGGGAATACAACGGATAGAAAGAGGTCCCAATTTTTGAGAGATTTCTTCGCGGGAAATCCACACCAAGCCATTGGGCTTTTGCATATCAGACGCCATCTTCGCAATCAAAGTATTGGGCCCAAGACCCACGGAGGAAGTCAGGCAAGCTCCGACCCTGTCTTGCACATGTTTTTTAAGTCGACGGGCCAGATCCAAAGCTTTGGGAAGTTGTTTCTGAGAACCCGTGAGTTCGCAGGCCATTTCGTCCACGGAAAGAACAGAGTGGATGGGAATGATCTCTTCGACAGCCTCCAGAATACGCTGATGAAAATCCAGGTAGCGACGGTGATGGGTTTTGACGAATTGAATACCGGGGCACATCTTGCGAGCTTCTGTAACGCGAGTCCCGGTTTTGACTCCAAAGGCTTTCGCCTCGTAACTGGCTGCGAGCACGCTGGTGGAGTCGGTGATCATGGCCACAACAGCCACAGGTTTCCCTCGTAGTTCGGGTCGTTCTTGCTGTTCGCAAGAAGCAAAAAACGAGTTGAGATCGAGAAGTAGCCATTGCAGTTCTTGATTTTGAGCTTGATCCATACCTCATATTTACATATAATTTACATATTAAGGCAAGTCCGGATTTTCAAATAAAAAAAGCGGGCCTAAAAGCCCGCTTTTAAGATATCAGATTTTAAAACTAATTAGTTTTGAACAGTCACTGTGTAGTGATTGGATTCTGTTGTAAAATCTTTGCCGTTGGCGGAAATTTTACCCACCATCCAAATTTCATATTTTCCATTCGGTCCCATGTTTGTTCTCCAACCTGTTGTCATGTTGTTTAGAACGATGTCAGCATGGCGAACTTCTTCCGTACCTGTTGCCAGATTTTTAATATGGAAGTCGAGTTCTGACATAGGCACAGGAGACGAGCTTGCTTGAATCGAGAATTCAATACGATCGCTGACAGGCTTTGTTAAATCCAAACCATCTTTACCTTTAAAGGAAAGACTCATTTGAGGGTTCGAATTGACGACGTAGAAAAATTGACGAATAGAGCTTCCAATGTCTTGTCCTTGGCTGTTTGTCGCCACGGTCTCGACTTCGTAACGTCCATCTTTTAAAGCTGTCGTATCGATATTCAAAGAACACTCTGATTGAGCAACGCAAGACTGATTCAGCACTTCGCTTTTTTGAGAGCTATCCAAAACGCGGAATTTAATTCCAGCTGTGCTGGCAAAAGTAGAGCTGCCTTTGAAGGCTGTGTTGCCTCGAACATAGTCATAATCTCGAGGATAAAGTGTTGAAACATAGCCATCTAAAGCTGGAACGTTAAAGCTCCAAGTTTCTTCACCGATTCCAGAGTCATCTGAGTAGGCGACATGAGCGTATCCATGATCGCCCCAGTCCTCGCCCCAGCTGTTACGGATAATCCAAGATTGAGTGCTATCATCGTATCCGATGATAGAAACCGCGTGCCCCCCCAACATTTCGTTGGAAGTTCGTTTGTAAACACCACTGTGGTAGGTCATGAAGTCAGCATAAACAGAAAGTGTTGTCATCACAGGACCGTGAAGAACGGCTTGCTTGACGTCATCAATACTGAGAGCCAAACGTGGGGGTGTCGCGTAGCTATTGATTTTTTGCACTCGAGAACCAGCATCTGGGCAAGCAGCTTGGCAAGAAACGTCTTGGCCTGTAGCGCCTGAAGAGTAAGGAAGACAAGCTTCATCGGGAACACCTGTAGACATCAAGAAACCTGTAGCAGACTCCGGCATCCAACCATAATCGCAAGAGCCTCCACCGCAAGAAAATAAAAATTGCGGAGAGAACTTACGATTTAAGTTCGAAATCAAAGATGAAATGTTCACTTGTGTTTCGAGAACACCGATGGCCGCAAAAGCGACACAGCTTCCGCAGTTGGCTTGGTTCAAAATGGGGCTGACCCAGTTTTGTCCCTTATAATTTCGCCAGTCAAATGACGGTGGCAAAGATTGGAAGACATGCAGAGGATGAGGCAAAGTAAATTGCACATCAGCTCGAGGTGCTCTTTTGAGGCCCATCAAGTGCTGGATCTCTTTTTTGGAAAGTTGATTTACCCAATTATCTTGAGCTGTCCACTGAGCATGGCTTTGTTGTAGTTTTTGGTTGAGTTGATCCACATTGACGTAGCCGGCAAAAGCCCAGGCTGCAGTCATCAGGATAGCTCCTATGAGGATAGTTTTCATATATTTCCCCCCTTGGAAAATTCCCCTCAAAGCATTCATTGCTTGATCATTAAAGCATCCCCAGACCTGGGCCCCGATGCAAGGTATTTTATTTCGAAATGTCTATTTTTTGAGAGGCAAAGCTTTCAAAGATCTTCTCGGCGACTTTAATGCCATCACAGGCTGCCGAGGTAATCCCGCCCGCATAGCCGGCGCCCTCACCCACGGGATAGAGG
>DAHVKR010000021.1 GCA_027320785.1 Bdellovibrionales bacterium | reverse complement strand
ATTTCAGTTGGGATAACTCTCAGAATATTAACGAGTATTCTCGAAAACTCTTTCGAGATCTAAATGCGGAACATCAAGATTTGGTGGCACGTTTGGATCAGGCAGCCGATAGCAACTCATGGCGAAAGTTTTTTGATGGCTTTTCTTGCTCATTTTCTGATTTCGAGTCCCTTCAGGTCTGGAGAAAGGAGCTGCCTAAAAAGCCCAATTTTTCCAATGAAAAGCCCTCTCTAGATCCTGTTCTACATGAAGAAATTTTGGAGTTCCGCAAAAAAATTGATGATCATTTAAAACAACCACTCTTGAATCCCAATACATGGGAACGTTTTGATGAAATTCACAGACTTTTTAGAAAATTATCAGAAAGTGTGATTCCCACCTATATTCAAAACAAAATGGAGTCTGGCTCCATGACCATGAGTGATTTGGAAATTATGACGATTAAGGTGTTAAAAGAAATGCCTGAATCGGGAGTTTCTTTTTCGCGCGCGTGGGACTATTGGATGGTGGATGAGTACCAAGATACATCACCTGTCCAGGTATTCATTCTTTCTCATTTTATTCAAAATCAACCTCACTTTGTTGTAGGAGATCCTCAGCAGAGTATCTACTTGTTTCGGGGAGCTCGCTCTGAAGTTTTTCATGGAAAAATTAAAGAGATTGAAGAAAAAGGAGGAACTTTTTCTCGACTAGAAAAAAATTATCGTTCTCGTCAGGAACTTGTGCACTTTTTCAACTATATCTTTCCTCAGATGCATGAGGTATTCACTCCTGCTGAGTTGGGATCATTTGAAACGCAGGCTTCTGAGCCAGCAGCAACGGTCACACTTTTGCCTGCAGATGAGCCTGAGCAAAAATATAGTTATGAGTTAATGACTGTGTTGGCGCAAGTGAGCGAGTTGCTTGAATCCGGTGTACCCGCGGATCGAATTGCAATCTTATCAAGAAAAAATAGCTTACTTGAAAAACTTGTTCATTGTGCGAAAGACTACAAAATACCGGTGCAAAGTCCGAGCGTGAGCCATTACTGGAAACGCCGAGAAATATTAGATCTTATAAGTCTGACTCACTTCTTACTAAATTCTTTTAATCATATAAGTCTTCTGACACTTTTGCGATCGCCTTGGTTTTATATTAGTGATCAGAAGTTGTCGTACTTGATGAATTTGAATGAGTCTCGTAAGTCGACACTTTCAATATGGAGTGTGGCGTGTGAATTATCGCAAAATGATGAAGAGTTTCAAAAATCTATTAGTCTATTAAAAAATCTAAAAGAAATAGCTCACCAATTTGGAGTCTCAATAGCTCTAATTGAATTTCTTAAAAAATCAGATTTTTTAAGAGCAGATCGTCAAATTGATCCTACGGGACGTCGTGAAGCTAATATTTGGAAGTTTATTTCTGAGCTCAGAAGCCAGGAGAAAGTTCCCGGCCAAAATCTGATTGAGTATGTTGATGCGATTATCGAGACTGAGAACTTGAGTCTTGACCAAGCGGAGGCTGATGCAGCTCCGGTTGTAGAACCCAATCGAGTTTCTTTAATGACCATTCATGCGTCAAAGGGACTTCAATTTGATCATGTTTTTGTTGTGGGCTTGGGTGGGCGTGATGCTATTTCCCGTAATCAGCTGTACACTTTCGATGAGGAAAGTCATATTTTCTCTATTGCTTTAAAAGACGAAGATGGAAAAATGATGTTTTCTCCATTGGCCATTAAGACAACTGAAAAAATTCGAGAGCGCGAAAATGATGAGTCTTGGCGCGTGTTATACGTCGCGCTGACGAGAGCGCGCAAAACCCTATGGTTATCATCTGTAGAAGAAGCTGGGCAAAAAAGTTGGATCCAAAATCTTCCATTGCGTTTGGATGAGGGTGATCATTCTATTGAGGGAGCTTTTTATCGAGTGCAAAAGAAAACACTTGAATTGCATGAGTTGCATTTAAGGTCTCAAGCAGACAGTTTAGAAATGAAACCACTCGAGCACTCCTTGTCCTCCGCGATACCCCAAAGGGTATCGGTCACATCTCAAGTTCAGGCCTCCAAAACAACTCAGATCCGTCCTACGAAGTCACTTCAAGATAAAACAAAAGCATTGCAGAAAGCTCAATTTGGGACTCTCGCTCATAAGGTATTTGAGTCCTTAACGGGGTTACGAAGTACGGACATAGGGCATCGTGAGCCTTTTAAAAATGCGGTGACCTATACCCTTTCTTTGGAGGATCCGCCGATGCAAGAGATCTTAAAAGTAGGACAGGCGGAGTGGGGCTTTGCAGTTCAACTGGAAGACAAGATCCTTCAAGGAGCCATAGACTTGTGGGCAGAGCTTGATCAGGCCATATACATTGTCGATTACAAAACGGGAAGTTCAGAATATTCAGAGTCAGCTTTTGAACAAATGAAGATCTATTCGCAAGCGCTTAAAAAAATAGGGGCCTGCACTTCTGGCAAGCCCCATATTCTGGTCGCCCTCTATCCGTTTGAGGAAAAAGTCCTGATAAGGAAGATCTAGAAAGATCTTCCGCTCATAAGAGAGTTCAAAATAATATCAGCTTGAGCATCCAGCTCTGTTGGATCGGCTGCATACCTTTGAGCTTTCATTCTCATATTTTGAATAAAACCCATTAGTCTTTCATTAAAGATTTCGGGTGTTAATTGCTTATAGTCTTTAAGATCAAGTTTTTCGACTAGATCTTTAATTTTAATTTTTTTGATAATATCGAACTTCTTATCCATTTCTTTAGTGCTAATATCTTCGTCAACAAGCTTAGATACTTGTTTATTCACGCCTTCTTTCCAGATGCTAACCTCGGGGTTAAACGTTACTGACATAAGAAGCTGAAGTTGTTTTGCAAGCTGAGGGTCTGATTCTCCGATTTGATCGATTCTTTTCCCTACTTTGTCGATAGAGGTAATATCGAAAGTATCGAATTTTCCATCAGCAGGGATAATATCCTTCGTCAACTCAGTAAATTTATGGACAACATCGTCGCTAATATTAATAGCCACCTTCATGCTTTGAAGAGAGTTCAATTTTTCAATTAAACTTTTAGAAATAGGATGGATATCCGTTGCGCACCAGTTATAGCCATTGATAAGAGCGCATGCTGCATTGTCGGCGTCAGATGAGCTCAACATATAAGAGGGAACAATAGCATATTGCTCAAGACGTTTGTTTGTGATGACGGATTTATTTGGAATAACTTGTCCGTAACGTAAAGCTTCGAACATCAGCTCTAAAATAGGTTTTTCAACTTCAAAGCTTGGGCTCATCAAAACAGGAAGTGTCTGACCGCCTAATTTGTCGATCCCAAAATCTTGAACGGGTACTCCTTGAGTCAAACGTTGTACGACTTTATTTGTTAAGGCCGCGCGGAAGGGTTGTTCATCCATAAAATTGGGAGCGTAATGAAACAAGGCTCTTGTGTAATAAAGATCGTCATGACGACTCACAAGCTCTGCAATAGCAAAGGCTCTATCCTGCGCAATTCCGACTGTGTCAGGACGATCGATAACATTGTAATTAGATAATGAAACCTGAACTTTGCTAGGGTCATTATAAATATTATTAAATGTATAGCCACCGTCTGCGAAGACTTTGGCATTCTTTGTTGACCGCAAGTAATCCTGAACTTCCTGATCTTGACAGCTTGTCACAGTCTTGCCCTGAGTAGTTGCCAGAGTACTTTGAATTTTTGCAAAAGAGAACATTTGGATTGTTTTTTGGTCGCCAATTGTTCTGACAGTGATACAAGAATAATCTGGTAAGAAAGCAATTCTCATCAGGAAGTTGAAAATTCTATTGGCGGCGTCCTTGTATTTCAAATTTAATTTAGCGCGCTGTTCGCCCACAACTTTAGGGTCTGTCGCTTTTGCAACAAGAGCATCATAGGCTTCTTTCGTTTGGAAGGACTCAAGGTATTCATTTCCTGATCCAGCTTGTGAAGCCAAGATTAAACGCCATTGCTCGTAGAATTTTCTCATGGGCATCAAGTACTCTTGAAGTCGGTAAGATGCCGCTGTCGTCATATCTAAAATTTGGTCTCGATTAAATCGATGGTTCCACAACGCCATAGAAGCATCGTAATCCAAAATTAGATTTTTAACGACCAAATCAGGATCCGTACCGTTATCTGAACGAGCACACATAGGGTCGACTGAGGCGACATCCACATCCTCATCTGTGCAGTACTTATAAGATCTTCGATTGGATTTTACTTGTGAAATAGTAGATTGATTAGGACTTACTGCGACGACATTATTTTTGGAATCCTCAATCTTATTTTCATAACCCCAGCGAATGGCCGCGATATCGTATCGTCCAGGTTGAGTCATGTTTTCATAGTTCATACTCATATAATCCATAACAGAACTGGATTCCCATTGAGTCTTAACAGTTTTATTTCCAAGTTTTAAATCAACTGGGGCATAAAAGTTATGAATATCGGTAGAGCCATAGAAGTTGTGACGAAGACCGAAGGTATGACCCATCTCATGTAAAATAACGGAAACCAGTGAAGGCTTTACGAGATCGATTGCGCAGGATTTAATAAGAGGAACTTCCTTATCAAAATCAATTTCGGAATTCGTGTTTTTCAAGTTCTGAGCATACTTTTCGAGATTAGGACAAACCTCTTTCACTTGTTCCGCGATATTGCCGTTGATCACTTGAAAAGATTCTTCTGTTAAATAGTGATTAGATAAATCCAATTTAAATTTCTTAGAATTCGACTGGGCTTGTGATGTTGGATTCACCTTAACAAAAGACCGTGAGTTGGAGTCATAAATATTGAGATCCATGCCTATCAAAGCTGGAATATGGTTTCCCGCCCACTGGAGAGTTTTATTGGCGGTGTCCAGTACCGGACGGAGAGAAGGGAGAGGTATGCCGAGAACATAGCGAGTGTCGAACTCGCCCTTAACAGATTGAAGGTAACGATTTAATGTTCTTTCCATACCCTCAACTCGGTCTGTAACATTGATATTGGCTGTGGCCATAACGACTTCGCCTGTTTGAGGATCGACTACGCTGGAAGCAACGCCTCCCCAGCTTCCTCCGCCATCGACATCGCCATAGATATTGATCAAGCTGTAGCGAAGATCGCCAGGTTGACCGCGCATGACTTTTCCAGATTTGTCTGTGACGACTACACGTGTTTGCAATCCTGCAGCATTAAATGTTGCATTCCACGCAGCAGCAGCTTGAATGACAAGGTCATCTATCCAAGCAGGGGCGGTATCGTTTAATTTGTAGATGATTTCTTTTCGTGTGGGGTTGTAGCGGTTAATATAAACGCGCTTCTCAGCCTGTGCGATAGTAGATCTGTCAAAGCTACTCAGACTTTCTGCTTGAGTCGCAAAAAAACCGAATAATTTTTGATCATCGCGGAAATAAATTTTTGGCTTATAGGGTTGCGCTCCCTCTTGAGCAAGTTTATTTTCATAAACTTTTTGATTTAGCAGGCTAACTCGAACAAGCCCACCTAATTCATCAGAGAAGGCTGAGAAAGAGAAGTATCCATTATCAAGTTGTACGTCTTTTATTTCAGAGATGTGAAGGTCTCCAATGGAAAGTTTAACTTGTTTGAGATTGAGTTCAGAATAGTCTCGCTTATCCCAAGCGCGATCCTTGTAAGATTGCTCCTGAACAGAGGTTGTCTTACCTTGTTCTCCCATTTTGTAATCAACAAAATCAGCTGGAATGGTGAGAACAGGAGATTGAAGCTCTTCTCTTTGGCCAATGGATTTTTCTAATCGGTCATCTATAGAGAGATTATAGAAAAGAATTTTATCTTCCATTTTACGAGCTCGGACTTTAAAAGCTTCTTTTCCATAGCTGTCTGATGCTAGAGATTGTCCCAAAGGTCCTCGAGAGGCATCATAATGTTGACTAACAACCGTTACCGCCACGTACCACTCATTTTGATCATCGGGCGTGAAATAGTTAGCTGGTAAAACGGTAGTTTTCGAAAGAAAAGAAGCTCTTGTTTTAGAGTTGAGATCAACTTTAAAACGTGAGGCACCGTCTCGTCCTTGTAGAGGAACAAGTTCTAACTGAGATGTTTTTTCATTGAGGCTATTGCGGCTTCTGTCGATAGAAAAATAAGATACATTATAAGACACAACGGGAACCATTTTAAGTCCCTTGCCTGCACTCACGGCTGTAGCAAGCTCGTCATCTGATAAGTCTTCAGCTTTGGCAACCTTCATGACTTTTAAAAGATTACCATCAAAAACATATCGAACTTTGTAATGAAAGTTCGCTCGCCCCAACATGAGGGTATGATCCAATAAGTTCAAAGGATCGTGAGATTCATAATCAACATAGTTGAAAGCGCTAATTTGATTTTTATCGCCTCTTCGGGCGTCATTCACTTTGAGGCCATTTGATGAGGCTGCTTTGATAATACCCTTTGTGTAAAGGTCATAGTCTTTGCCTTCGTAATCTGAAATCGTCATCACATCTCGATCGGCCCCATAAGGCAGAGATGCCTTGCGAGTTTTTTGGCAGCCTACAATGGAGAAGGAGAGGGCTAAGAGTAAAGCTCCTGCTTTTGTAAGTGTTGACAACGTTTTCATATAGCCTCCTAAAACTTTAACGCCGACGAGACGTAAAAAATGGAATCGTTTTCGTTAAAGAGTTTTAAATTCATATCTTGTTCATTGGGGCGCAGCCAGGCACCGCTATTGGTATGCCCAGCTGAAACACTCCATTTTGGAGTGATATTGAGAGCCACTTCTTGGGTCATCTCAAAAGCTTCGGAAACCTTACCGTAGTAATCCCAAGCATGGCGGTGAATAAACTCAAAAGATGCGGACCATTGATCATTAAGTGTATAGCCAAAATCAAATACTTCTTTCAAAGAATAAGGATTTAAGACTGAGCCATCTCGATTTGTTTCATACTGATGGAAGTTGCGAGCAGCGCCTAGGGTTAAGGATGTCTCGAGTGATTTAGGTAAGACTTTTTTATCAATATCAAAAGTATAGCTTACGCCCAATGTGGTTTGCAGATTCGTAATTCTTGTCGAATACTCTGATGTGGGTAAAACAGCCAGACCCGTTAAAGTTCCATTCACCCAACTCGCTAATTCCCAAGGTTTATGTGATAGGCCAACTACGATATCCGAGATACCGTTACCAAGCTTTGTTTCGCTATCGCGTAAATCTTGATCAGCTGAGAAAAGCATAAAGGATGTGTAGTCTTCGGAAAGAGAGTAAATGAGTTTAAATGCAAGAGATTGATTCGCTTGGAGCGAGCCATCCCGGTGGTCCACGGCACTTCGACTATAGGTATAGCTAGCTTTTCCAGAAAACGAAGACGACTGTTTTTCATCTGAAGGCGAAAAGGTCATGCTCGAACTTGTTCCTGATCTATATGAAAAATCCATATCGGCGAGCTCGGGGTTTGAATCCTCATTTAGTCGTACAGATGATTGTCTTTGATCTAAACGACCAGAAGTGCCTGGCTTTTTAGAAGCTGTGGCAAGGGCGTTTTTAAATTGTTTCAAGGTAACCTTCATTTGGCTTGAAGAAGCGGCAAAGGCGAAGCTGATGAAAAGCAATAGAAAGCCGAGAGTTTTTAAACTCAAGGGTGTGGCTAACTTTTTGACATCAACACTTCTTCTCATGCGTCCTCAAACTCTCAATAAATGATGAGAGCTTCCTTTCCTGAATAATTTGCAGGGGGGGTGCCAGTCTGTGTTTAGGGGAAAATAATTGAGTTGCAGCTGAACCGATAAGTTTGTCTAAAAAATTAACAGGGCGCCTTAAACGGCTCCCTAAATTGTCTGTTAGAGTGATCTCATTTTGAGACGGACTGTTGCAAAATTTTTGACAGTTTGCACCTGTCCCGTAACTTTGCTAAAAATTGATAGATGTCAGAATTTAAAGCTTGTTTGTACACGGATGGTGCATGCTCTGGAAACCCCGGTCCGGGTGGTTGGGGTTATGTCTATGTTGATTTTCAAAGTAAAAAAATATTTGAAGGTGCGGGGTGCGACTCTGCGACGACGAATAATCGTATGGAAATGACAGCTGTCATTGAAGGTCTAAAAGAAGCACGGTCTCATCAAAAAAAAGAGATTTTGATTTTAACAGACTCCACCTATGTCATTCGGGGCTTTACACAATGGCGCTTTGGTTGGCGCAAAAGAAATTGGACAACGGCCGAGGGGCAGCCTGTCTCGAACCGTGAGCTGTGGGAAGAGATGGAAAAAGTGGCAGCAGGAATCAAAATCGAATGGCGCTATGTGAGAGGCCATCAAGGGACCCCCGGGAACGAGCGCGTGGATCAAATGGCCGTTGCTTTTTCACAAAATGAATCTCTTTTTATGTATGATGGGGTGAGTTTTGATCAATATGTGTTTGATGTTACTCTGATCCCGCAAGGCGAGCCATTGCCCGACATGAAGGGCTCCTCTTCTTCAAAAGATAAGAAGCCTGTTTTTTACGTCAGCTATGTGAATGGCGTTTTGACTCGTCATCAAGACTGGCCTTCTTGCGAACGAACAGTGAAGGGGCAACCGAAGGCTCTCTATAAAAAAGTTTCGAGTGAAGTTGAGCTATCAGAAGTTTTAAAAAAGTGGGGTGTTCATGGAAACTAAAAAGGCCCATATTCTCATTACGGGAGCTAATCGTGGTATTGGAAAAGCGGTTGCAAAAAGATTAGCTGAAGACGGAGCTCATCTTTATCTGGCCGTTCGTCAAAATGATCCTGAATTGGTTGAAGAAATGAGACAGGCAGGAGCCGGAGCAGTTGAGATATTAGAGTGTGATCTATCAACTCGAGAAGGTGTGGATGCTCTTGTGCAAAAACTCGGGGATACGCGTATCGATATTCTATTTAACAATGCGGGAGTTTTAACAGGTGGGTTGTTGGAGGATCAGCCTTTGGACGATATCTACGATGTTTTTCAAGTGAATGTTGCAGCTCTTGTTCAGTTGACTCAAGCCTTGCTTCCTCGAATGCTGAAAAGAAAAAAAGGACTTATTATTAACAATTCCAGTATCTCGGGAATTATGTATTTACCAGGAGCCTCGACTTACGCAGCCTCAAAGGCAGCCGTGATCGCCTTCACTCATTGTTTGAAACAGGAACTTCGAAACACGGGTGTGCAAACGTTGCTGCTCATCACGCCCGGCGTGAAGACCCGCATGTTTGATCGTATTTCAGATCTTTATGGGCAAAACTATAAGGTTCCAAAGGGAACTATTACTCCCGAAAAATATGCCGAAATGATTCATGAGGCGATTGTTGAAGACTTAGAGGAGCTAAGCCCCTCGGGATTGACTGGAGCGGCTATGCACGTAGCTCGTCATCTGCCCTCGTTGGTTGAAAGGGCAGTACGATTTAGATTCAAGCGATAATTTTTTAAGGATCAAACTCGACAGTGGCGGATGTCACAGAACCTGTTAGTGTGAGTCGAATAGGATATTTTTCGATTACCTTCAAAGGTACCGGAAACGTTAAAATATAAGGTGTCGCGAAACGAGTATGGTCGGGGTAGAGGGCTCTGACTTCATTGGTTAGAAGTTTAATCTTTGTAGCTTTTCCCTCCCAGCGTCTTCCATCAGCATCAAGGAAAATTTTCCAGAGAGTTTGATTCTTGGCTAAATCGTCATGCTTTCTTTCAGGTGTATAAAAGCTAATAAAAATTTGAGTATTTTTATCGAGTTCAGAGAAGAGCTTATTTTTCTCTTCGCTATAAGTGTTCGCATCCCACAAGTAAAGGCGGGCTCTTTGCTTAAGCTGAGCATCCGCAACTTGAGTGTTAATCAGAGTTGCTGTGAAGGTTAGCACATTTACGATGCCCTCATATTTTTCCATA
>DAHVKR010000219.1 GCA_027320785.1 Bdellovibrionales bacterium | reverse complement strand
CTTGGGGCGAATAATCACTCCAAACGATTATAAGGCTAAAAGCTAAGCCCACAACCTTACCCGACTTTTTTTCGACTACGATCAATTGACCGTCAGGAAAATAAGATCGATGGGATTCTAATTGCGCTAAAGACCAGGGTTTCGAGAAGGGATAAACTCTTTTGCAAAGTTCTTGAATCTCAGCAAAATGTTTCGGCAAAGGGTTTATCAATACATAGGATGATGAGCTTTTTTTCGTGCTAGTTTGAGACTTTAACATGATCTACCACCTTCAAAAGATCCTCTGTTTTATGGCTATCACGAAGGGGGAGAACTGTTCCATTAATACGAGATTGTTCAATTAAAGAAAGGTTAATATCACCGATGATCATACTTTCTTGGTTAACAGTCCCTTCCGCGAGCAATCCGTCTCGAGAAAAAGAATAATCGCTAGGAGTGTATATAGCAGCCTGTCCATAATTCATTGAGACGGCTGGAACCGTGGGAATAGATCCCACCGTTGGAGAATGAATCACATACATTTGGTTTTCAATAGCACGAGCTTGAGCACAGTAGCGAACGCGTAAATACCCATGGCGATCGTCCGTACAACTTGGAACCACAAGAAAATGAGCCCCCATGCGTCCCGCAACTCTTGCAATCTCGGGAAACTCGACATCGTAGCATATGGTTACTGCAAATTTTCCAAAGTCACTTTCAAAAATTCGAAGACGTGTCCCCGGGCTTACAAACCACTCTTCTGTTTCAAAACGTGTCATGTGTAACTTGGCCTGTACATGACTAGATCCATCCGGAGAAAAAACATAACATTTGTTTAAAATTTTACTTTGATCCTCGTTAAATCCTGGAACGGTTCCACCTACTATTATCATTTTTTTCTTTTTTGATAGGCCTGCCATAAACTCTACAAAGCGACTTTCCTGGTTGGCCAAATCTCGAATCTGTTCAACTATTGGCCTTTTAATATTTCCCAGCGTCAAAAGCTGTGTTGTGAAATACTCGGGAAAAACCAAAACCTTGATTTTATAGTCTGTAGCCGTGTCCACAAGGGCTTCAACTTGAAGAGCAAACTCCTCGAAAGATTTAACAGGGCGAATAAAATACTGAAGAGATCCGACTCGAATTGTATCCATAAGAGTGACTATAGGCACAATAAAGATTTCAATCAAGTCTTGAACCCCTGATTCTTAACAGAGGTCTATAAATGGTGAATTATTTAACAAGACTCTGAACAGCAAACGTGGGGATTATAATATAAATTGTAATGTCACGAATCAGATAATAAAGAACAAGACCCACGACAGCCTTCCAACCATATTTTTTATAGAGAGTCGCAAATTTACTTTTAATTTTGTTAATGAGTCGCCCCATTTGCCATCCCTTCACTTGCAATCGAAAGTGCCTGAATAACTTTTCCATTCCACTCAAATGCTTTTTGAGCTTCTTCGCACAAAGCTTGAACTTTATCTGGAGACTGACTTCCAATTTGATCTAAACCTCGTCGATAGGCTTGTTTCATTTCATGAATATCATGAACTTGATCAAAGGAATAGAAATGAAGACCTTGAGAGTTCACAAACTTTTTACCTAGAGCTTTCGCAATCATTTGTCCGCCCGATAAATCACCTAAGTAGCGAACATACGCATGGGCAACTAAAAGACTTGGGTTTTGCGCACTCAAACTTTGTAAATACTCACAATAAGCGTGAACGGTTTTTTTAAGACTCTCTGGAATTTCAACCTGAAAGGACTTCCAGACTTCCATATCCGTCTGAAGGGAGCTCATTCGAAGCAGTTCTTTAAAATAGACTGGCGATATATTTTGTTCAGATTGATGTTCAGCCATAGAATTTTCAAGAGATTCATAAACTTGAACAAGAGACCAGAGATAAAGATAATAATCTTGCTCGGTCAAAGGACCCGAGAAAATTTTCTTCATAAAATCTCCACCCTCGACTTGTCCATGAATGGCCATAGTAGAGCTACGAAGCAAGCTCGATAGATTTTGTCCTCTAGGTACAGCAGTGTTGGTCTCGACCTTATCCAAGGAATCCTCCCCTTTTACGTCCCTTTTGTGTCCCTAACCTAAAAGGATTTAAGAGCTGTGGCAAGACTCTCATAATCATTCTAAACAATCTGACTATGATTTGAAAGTGTATTGAAAGGCAGTTGAGAATTCTGTCTCAGCTCAAATTAAATAGATTTCCCAAGGAATAAGCTTGTTAGTAAAATCGTCAAAACAAAAAGCGTGATCGTTAAATAAAGATAATCCCTCTCGAACAGAAAGAAAAAGACCGTCATCGCAACTCGCAACACGGGTAGTATAATGAGACAAAGAAGCCCTAAAGCAATAACGGCCTCTGGGTTTTTTTGAGTGAGTTCTTGTTTAAATTGAAGAAAACTGGATGGTGGCTGAACAGATTGAGACATCTCCTGTCCCTGAATCAGACTACGTAAAGATTCGTGACTAACCCCACCTCCCACAATAAGGGTGAGAACAAATCCAACAACAATTAAAAAAGCACTTACAAGAACTCCGTAGCGTAGCACATAGGCGATCACAACTTCAGCTTGGCGTAATTCCTGAGTCGGGGCTGTTTTCATCGGGCTGAAACTCCAAAAGCTTTCAAGGCCATCTGAATGGCAATGATAATCAAAATATAAACAAAAATTTTCCTAATTTTTTGCGAGTGCATACGAGTCATCACACGTACACCGATCCAAGAGCCCGCAAGTACCCCCAAGGCAACTGGAGCCGCTAAAATGGGAAGAATATCCCCGCGCGCATAGTAAGCGCCTGCGCTAGCTGCCGCCGTCACTCCAATCATAAAATTGGATGTCGCCGTTGAAACTTTAATCGGAAGCTTCATCGCTGAATCCATAGCTGGAACCTTCAAAGCTCCGCTTCCAATCCCTAAAAGACCGGAAATCACACCTGCACCTGTCATCAATGCAAATCCCAAAGGAACATGTGTGACCGTGTAAGAAACTTCTCTTCCTAATTGAGCATCAGGATAACTAGAACTTAAATTAAATTTACGCGCCCAATAGTCAGGCTCTGTGGTCAAATGCTCCTGTGGTTTTTTGCGATTCATCACAATCGCAGAATAAGCCATGATCAAAGCAAAAATAATAAATAGAGCCTGACTGGGAATCCAACCCGCAATGATCGCCCCCGTCAAGGCTCCACATGTGGTGGCCACCTCTAAAAGCATCGCCACTCGAATATTGGTAATATGATCTCTGACATAGGCTGCGGCAGCGCCAGATGAGGTTGCTATCACAGAAACGATACTTGCTCCGACAGCATAGCGGATATTCACTCCAAATAAGAGTGTCAGGGTCGGAACAATCACAACACCTCCACCCAATCCCAAGATAGATCCTAAAACACCAGCTAATATGGCAATACCAAACAGAGTGGTCTCAAAAACAAAGGGTGATGTGAGAGCTTCGTGCAAACTATTCAAGCGAAATTCCA
>DAHVKR010000218.1 GCA_027320785.1 Bdellovibrionales bacterium | reverse complement strand
GCCGTCACCCTGAGTCTCTTATCTTAACAGGACAAAGTCCTTGGCAAAAACAAGTCACCACGACTGATTTAGCCGATGAGCTTGTGGCCCTTAAAAAGTTTTTAAAAATTAAACACCCCATTTTAGTTTCTCTGTCTTACAGCGCCAGCCTTATTCCCTTTATGAACCCCAAAGAATTCCCTTTTGTCATCGAAACAGCTCCCATGGGGCAATCTACAGAGGAAAACCCTCCTCCTGCCTACTATACAAACTGGCGCCAATGGGTGACCTTCTTCCCTTGGGGCCTATCACTTATTCAATCGGAAGAGTATTGGGCATATCGAGGATATTGGCTGCAGCAAACACAGACACTACTTTCATCTCATCCTTCTTACCAACCCCACACCCTACAAATCGCAGAGGGCTTTTCACAACTGGCCTATGCCGCTCGGAACTTTGATCTCCGCCAGCAGGACTTCACCAAAGGACCCCTTCGTTTTTGGATCTTGGGAGAAAAAGAAAATAAAAATAGGAGAAAGATTCAAGAGCAGGCTATCCAGACCTACGAAGAGCAAACAGGACAGTCTCATACCTTAATTCAGATTAAAGGGGCTGGTCACATCATTCCAAACGAAAAACCCCAGGAATACATTGAAGCGGTAATGAAGCTTGTCCCTCGCTTTAAAGAGGAGTACAAATAAGGTTCTCCATGAAAAAACGTTTGAATTGGTTTTGGAGTTTTCTTGGTCTGAATAGTTTAATCTCACTATTCATTTCTTTTGCTGGAAAACACCGCGTCGATTCTATCAATAATCAATGAAATGATGATCAGAAAAAGTGAGGTTGAACTTTCTTTTGCTGGCTCAAAAAAATTTCAACACTGGCCTTTAAAAAATTCTGTATCTCTAATTCTTGAAAACGAAACTTAAGAGGCGAGTCTACGTCAAGCACGCCTATCAATTGATTTTGATAAATAAGTGGCACCACTATTTCAGAATGAGACTCGGGGTCGCAAACGATGTGATCTGCAAATTGCTGAACATCATCCACAACTGTTATCTTCTGAGTTTCAGCAGCCAGCCCACAAACACCACGACCTATTTTAACTTCTGTACAGGCCGGCTTTCCCTGAAAGGGCCCCAGACAAAGGCGTTGACCGTTCAACAGATAGAAACCCACCCAGTTTAAATTTTCGAGCTCCATCATCATGAAGGCCGAGAAATTTGACATATCCGTCAACCACTCACCAACCAGGACCCCCTTTAGCTCAGCTAATAGCTCTTTGAAGGATTTTTTGTATTTTTGAGTCTGCAGCATTTAAACCTCATAAATCGAGTATGACTTGTCTCGGAATATCTATTCTCTGGTGCATATATAAGCTAGTTTGTTCGAATGGATCAAATGATATATTGGCTTCAACAAGCCCATTCTCTTTTACGTGATGACTCGATTCTTTCCTGGATCGCCATTGCTGTCTTTTCTGTATTGGTCACATCTCTCATAAAAGCTATTCTCAAAATTGTCAGCCACTACCTGCGAGCTCTCGCTCAAAAAACAGCTTCGATCTGGGATGATGTTGCTGTGGATTTACTCGATGGCTTCAAATCATGGGTTCTAATCGTTTGGGTCTTCTATATTTCAACAAAATCTTTTCGTCCTGTTAACTTTGAAAGAAGAGCCCTACTTTTCTCTGTGATTCTTGTGAGCACCATCCAAGTCGCCATCTGGGGACTCTATCTTCTTAAAAATTGGCGAAAAGTTTATATAGATCGTCGAATTCAGCAGGACCCTTCGTCCTCGGCTGCCTTGGGCCTTATGTACACCATTTCTCAAGTGGCCTTTCTTTCTGTTGTGGTTCTCATTGGGCTCAGTAATGCTGGAGTCGATATCAGTGCTCTCATTGCGGGTATGGGAGTGGGTGGTATCGCCATTGCTTTAGCGGCTCAAAACGTCTTAGGAGACCTCCTCGCTTCTTTGTCGATTGTTTTAGATAAACCCTTTGTGGTGGGTGATACCATTACATCAGGGGCTCAAACGGGAACTGTCGAGCATATTGGAATTAAAACCACACGACTTAAAAGTATCTCAGGCGAACAGCTTGTTATATCCAACAAAGACCTTTTAGAAAGCCGCATTCAAAACTTCAAACGCATGGAAGAAAGACGAGTGGTTTTAAAGTTTGGAGTCACTTACGGAACTTCTCTTGAAACACTTCAAAAAATTCCAGACTGGATAAAGCCCCTAGTTGAAATGCGTGAAAAACTTCGATTTGATCGCTGTCACTTTGCTGGCTTTGGAGACTCTTCTCTGGATTTTGAACTCGTCTTCTTTATTCTCCACCCAGACTACTTACCCTTTATGGATCTGAAACAAGAAATTCTTCTCGAGATTTACAAAAAATTTGCAGAAGAAAAAGTGGACTTCGCTTTCCCTTCTCAGTCAGTTTATATCGAGAAAATACCACCGTCTTGGCGATCTCATGAAACAGATGGGTTATCAATAAAAAATATCAAACTGTAATAGCTGTCCTATAACGAAGATTTACAAGACTCTGGCTCTTGATCCCCACAAAGAGCTTTATAATTTCTTATTCCCAAATAAAAATATTTTGCGAAAGGTTTTAAAAAAGCCTGACAAGTTGATTGAGATTCTGAAACTACAAATTCATGCAAAAATAGACATCCCCCGTATGCAGATTCTGTCGTAGGAACTTTTGAAGGTGGTACGATGACCTGAACTTTTCGAGGGTCTGTTTCAAGGGCATCCATAAAACCCTCAAACTGTAGATCCAGCTCAAGAACATTCCATTCTTTCTCACTCAGTGGACGGCCCGTTTCAGTTTTATTTTTTAAAAAAGCATTCAAGGGACTTAATGTTTGAGCATTGTTTATCAAGTATAGATAAGGGTCTTTTTGAACATTTTCAACAAAGTCACTGCAACTTGACTCTTTCCACACTGGTTCATTACAAGTCAAAGGCCATTGAATATCCGCTTTTGCTTGTATCGTAATAATAAGTCCTAATAAAATCGCGAATCGCATAGATCCCCCTTTGAACTGAAAACCAAAACTAGGGGAGATTCCTTAAAAAGTCTAGACTCTTTCAATGTTGAGAAAACAGATGGTGCGCTCGGAGAGATTCGAACTCCCGACACCCTGGTTCGAAGCCAGGTACTCTATCCAGCTGAGCTACGAGCGCATTCTAGGAGATTTCGTTATTCCTTGATTATGAGGGAGTTGGCAAGCTCATTGGTGTTGTGATGCGTTGCCGGAAGCTTCGTTTGCAAAATTTCTCCGCATTTTTGAATGGCTTTTTCAAAACCATCAAAAATTTTCCCCTTCTTAAACTCTCCCACAAGTAAGGCCACAACCTCATCCCAAGTTTCTTGAGGGTAATGAGCCGCAATTCCTTCGTCGGCCAAAACAACAACTCGTCTTTCCATGACGGACACGAAAATCAAGATCCCCGTACGACGGCTGGTTTTCTTAATCTGAGCTCGGTAAAACTCCA
>DAHVKR010000217.1 GCA_027320785.1 Bdellovibrionales bacterium | reverse complement strand
ATGCCAACTTGTGTGGTCGACGTATTGATGTCAGTTTTAGCCACTCCAAAATCAATTATTTTTACGTCTCCATGACTTCCAAATAAAATATTCTGAGGTGTAATATCCCGATGAATCAAATTAAGAGGAGCCTGAGGCTCTAAATCTTTAAGAGTATGAACATAGGCTAAGCCACTTGCTATCTCTTTCACTACATAAAGAGCATGCTCCAAAGGAAGTCTGATTTTTTTGTCCATCAATTTGTTTTTTAAAACTTGTAGACTTTGGCCTGGCACATATTCCATCACAAGAAAAGGATGCCCACGGTCCAATCCAAAATCATGAACTGTCACGACATTCTTATGTCTCAGTTGAATTGCCACTTTCGCTTCGTCGTGAAACATCTTTATAAAGTCATTAGACTGATTAAATTGACGTAGAACGCGTTTAATTGCGACAAGCCTGCGAACAGAAGCTTCGCCAGAGGTTGTGGCCAAATAAACTTCAGCCATTCCCCCGCGTGCTAACAGATCAATAATGGTGTAGCCACCTAATGTTTCCAATAACATGTTGCTGTCAGGATACAACACATAGACCCAAAAACAAAAATCAGCTCTCGCGAGCTGATTCTTATTGGGAATGAAATCCAGATTGAAAAACTTTTTTACACCTAAAATTTTGACAATAAATTACAAAGTCATCCCACCATCAACACTTATAACAGTTCCGTTGATGTAAGAGGCCTGCTCCGTTGAAAGGAACAAGACTGCATTGGCAATATCCGAAGTTTCCCCTAAGCGACCTACTGGAACCTTACTTGCCATCGTTTGCAAAACCTCCGGGGGCATAGCATTTGTCATTGCTGTTTTAATAAATCCCGGAGCAATGGCATTAACTGAAAAACCTTTTTTCCCGAGCTCTCGAGCCCATGTCTTTGTCATACCAATGACACCCGCTTTAGCAGCCACATAATTTGTTTGACCAAAATTTCCATAGAGAGCCACAACGGAGGAAATATTAATGATTCTCTTTCCTGCTGGCTCTGTGAATTTTTCCAACAAGGCCTTCGTCACATTAAAAAGACCCGTCAAGTTCACCTGAATCACAGCATCCCAATCTTCAGCTGTCATTTTAGCAAAACTCTTATCACGGGTAATCCCAGCATTATTAACCAAAATATCGACTTTCGGAAGAGCTGAAGCGGCTTGGGTAATTTGCTCGCGATCGGTTACATTAACAGTTGCAACTTTTAATTGAGATTTCCACTGCCCAAGCTCGGTCTGAGCCTTTTCCAGGGCCTTTTCAGAAGCATCCCAAATCGTGACTTGCGCTCCCGATTGAAGAAAGTGTCTTGCGACATCAAACCCAATTCCAGAAGCTCCACCTGTTACAACTACACTTTTATTTTCGAATTGATATGTCAAATTTTTCATAGTGAATTGTGTGTCCCACGCTCGACCGGAGAGGTCAACTAGTGCGTGAGCTCTAGTTTTATTTCGTGACATGAGGGTGCTCATTTGAGAGGAAAATCATGATTAAAGGAGATTTTATGGCTCACGCTATCATTAAAGGTACCGGTCACTACGCCCCTGAGAAAGTTGTTAAGAATCAGTTTTTCAATGATCTTTACAAAAAGGATATAGATACCTTCTTACGAGAGCAGCGAAATATTTCTGAGCGTCGCTGGATGAACTCCAACCAATCCACTTCAGATCTCATAGTTCCCGCCGCCGAAATGGCACTCCAAAATGCTGGCCTCACCTCTGCCGATTTAGATCTAATTATTATCGCAACAGACACGCCCGACTATCTTTCCCCTTCAACAGCATCCGTTGTGCAACATAAACTTCAAGCTACGAAAGCTGGAACATTTGATGTGAACGCAGCTTGTGCTGGCTTTGTTACAGCTTTGGATATTGGTCGACGTTATATTCAAACAGACGATGAAGTTCAGAATGTTCTTGTTGTTGGAGCCTATGCCATGAGCCGCTGGCTCAATCTTGATGATTATAAAATCGCAACTCTTTTTGCTGATGGGGCAGGCGCTGCTATCCTGCAAGCAACAAACAATGAAAAGACAGGCTTTCTATCTGCCTCTTACAAATCTCTCGGCGAATTTCATGATTATATGGGAATTTATGCAGGTGGCTCTTATAAGCCTTTCAATCAGGATGTTTTAGACAAAAAAGAACAATACCTCAGCTTCCCCAAACGAATTCCTCCAGAGACAAATGGCCAACATTGGCCAGGCCTTATTCGAAAGGCTGCAGAAAAAGCTGGGTGGAACTACAGAGACATCAATCATTTTTTTATCACGCAGTTTAATGTTCAAAGTATTTATGAAACCATGGATAAACTTGAACTTCCTCGCGAGCGTGCCCATCTTGTGATGCAAAAATATGGCTACACAGGAAGCGCCTCCATTGGCATGTGCCTTTCAGATGCTGTCCAAGAAAAGAAACTTAAAACGGGTGATAAGATCATGTTCGTAGGTTCTGGCGGAGGCCTCTCTATGACGGCTGCTGCCGCAGAGTGGGTCTAGATTTACCTCACGCAACCGTCTTAAAATAAGACAGCGCCCCTCAAAGCCCTCGTCAGGGGGCTCAAATCAAGCTACACTCTTAGCATGGGGAAAATCCTACTTCTTTTTTCATTTATATGGATAGTTCTATCCGGCTGTCAGACCGACATGAAGAAAGCTTTTGATGAGATTAAACCCGGCATGGATAAAGATCAGGTTCTTGAAATTATCGGAGGTCCTCGAGCTGTGACCCGCTTTCATGGAAAAGACCGTTGGTTTATTTCATTTTACAGCCATGGAGTCCGCTACGAGAAAGAAATTCACTTCCTCAATGGTCTTGCAGACTACGTAGGTGAGCCCTATGAACCACCACCCGAAAAACAGGCGGCTTACGTTGATAAGAAAAACGAAGAAGAAAACGAAAAAATTTATCAAGAGCTGATAGAGTCACGCAATCAAATGGGACAGGGAATTCAAAAGTACGAAGATCAAGTCCGTGGCACAGACAAGGTCCGTTATGTTCCGCAATTTGAGCCTATCCAATAGGAATAACTTCAGCAGCCTGCAATCCAAAATCAATTCGAACCCTATGCCCGCCATCTGTTTTTTCAAAACTCATTTGCCACTCATAAATATCACATATCGTTTTAACCCAGGCTAACCCGAGACCATGCCCAGATGATTTATTGTGACGATTAAAGGGTGCGCCTAGATTCTTAAGAATGCCTGTCGGCAGCCCTGCTCCCTGATCGATAATATCTAAATGTGAATCTTCAATTCGAACTGTCACAAGGCCCTCCGAAGGCCCATGAACACAAGCATTCTTAAGAAGGTTGCTCACCAACTGTTGTATATGGTGAGGCGAGCAAAATAACTGTAAATCATTTTTTTTCTCAATTTGAATTTTATTATCGTAAAGAGCCCCTAGCCTTCTCGCTTCGACTTCAATAGTTTGACTGAGTTTTAGAGCATAGAGCTCATTTGGCTTTGCAGCTGCCGCGGCCTGCTGAC
>DAHVKR010000216.1 GCA_027320785.1 Bdellovibrionales bacterium | reverse complement strand
ATGATCTGAGTGGGAGATTTGACGTCATCATTTTTCATCATATTAGAAAAATTTTTTTCTTGTGCGGGGACATAGCGAGTAATGCCTGTCCAGTATTCGTCAGTTCCCATAAAGCCGGGATTCAGGAAAGCCGTGAAAGCGTAAATTAAAAAAAAGAGAAGAATGGCCCATGAAGTTTTTGTTTTAAACATAGAAGGCCTCCCAATCGCAGAGAGATTCGTTTGAGGGGTGCAGGAATGAAGGAGCCTCTTGTTCCGGAGGAATCAGACAGTAAAGCCCATGGGGAATTCGAGAGGTAATCCAACCCAGTGGGGGACGCATATGAAGATCCTGTCTCATTTGCAAGTAAACAAGAAATTCATGGGGGTGGATCTCGTAGAAGACTCTCCAGAGGAGGGCCTCGAAAATATCCTCATTGTCTGCTAAAAAAGAAGTGAGATATCGAAAATTGAGAGGGGCCTCTCGTCTCAGGCGCGAAACAGGCTTTGTTAGAGTGCGAGTCCACCCAAACCATTTTCCAAATTTAAGAAATTGGCGAAAATTATGGGCCACTTGGTTGTACTCATAGGGAATGATCTCTTGAATAGTGGAGGCGGACCAAGGGGCCACGCAACCGACGATATTTCCATCGTGATCAAGGGCTACATAAAAGTCATTGAGAGTAAGTCCCTTCCATCGAGAAATAAAATCTTCAGCACTGGAGCGATCATATATAGGTGAAAGATCCCGATGTCGCCTTTTGCTTACAATATAGTAAATAAGGGCATCTTGAAGACTGGAGTCCACTTGCCGAATTCTAAGATGAGGCAAGGGGTTGCGGACAAAAGGAAGATGTCCATGGAGGCTAACCAAATTAAAACGTCTAAAAAGATGATAGCGAGGCCAGGGTCTTTTAAATTGTCGAGGTCGAATAAAAGTATTCAGGACAGGGGCTTCACTCATGTTGAGGACAGAGAAAAAATAGTCGACCCCATAGGCTCGTTTGATTTCCTCTAAAACGGGCATAAAGTGCTGTCCCCACGAAACGGTTGCGGCACGATTTGGGAGAATGCGAAGATCTCGAGCGACAGCAATGGTTTGAATTTTTTGGTTGAGCCAAACATTTTTAATGACGAAGGTCGCGACTCCTTGAATGGACTTGTCTTCAGGATTTCGCAGGACATAAGTTACATGAGAGTCGGATTGGATATCGTAGGGAGTAAAAAAATCTTCGGGTCGGTCGATACGAAGGCGAATCAACTCACCAATCGTGAAGTTTTTAAAAAACTGTTTGAGGTCCCAACTGTCTTCAGGGCGTGCAATTTCAAGAATCATTCTTGAGAATTCCATTTCACTTCAGGTGTGTGTGTTTTGAGATGGATCCAGCGAGAGGCAATAAAGAAAAAATCACTCAGTCGATTTAAATAAATGAGACAAGTCGTGTAGGGTGTTTTGCCATCGGAAGCATCATGAACAAGGCGAGTTACTTTTCGCTCACTTCGTCGGCAAACAGTTCGAGCCATATGGGCCCAACCTGCGGCCTCGGGTCCGCCGGGTAAAACAAATTCCTTTAAAGATGGAAGAGGATGATTATAAAGGTCAATTTGCTTTTCGAGCCATTCAATATGATCTGGCTTTAAAGGTGGAAGCTGAGAAAGAACTTCTGCTTTTTCGCAAGCCAAAAGACTGCCGATATTGAAAAGATGATTTTGGATTTTAAAAAGAAGAGGAATTAAAGGTTGTAGATCAGGTTGATTAGAAAGAACCTGCTTCCAAATGCCAATCACAGAATTGAGTTCGTCCACATCACCGTAGGCTTCAACGCGCGGATTGAATTTGGGAACAGATTGGTTATCCACCAGTCGGGTCCAGCCCAGGTCCCCCGTTTTTGTATAAATGGAAGCTTTTGGTATTTCACTCATGGAAATATTATGGGAGGTACGGGGGAGTTGATGTCAATTGTTATCCCTGTGTTATTTCTTGAGATGGTTTCCGACCAGTGGCATGATTCTTCCCATGGAAGATATAAAAGCTCAAAATTTCATGATCACCATTCCTCATTCAGGTGAGGAGGTTCCTCCAGAAGCTGTTTGGCTTAAGAAGTTGCCGGAAGAAATTTTGATGTGTGATGTGGATCGCTATGTCGACCGTCTTTACGAGCCGGCCATTAAAGCTCTCGAGATTCCATCTGTTAAAACCAATTGGCATCGATACGCTGGTGATTTGAATCGCTTGCCTGAAGATGTGGATGCGGGCTCTGTGGAGGGAAATCCAACACCCGCGGGTCCCCACCTAAGAGGTTTTCATTGGGTCATTACGACAACAGAGCAAAAACTCATGCCGCAACCCATGTCTGCGGAGCTTCACGAAAAACTTGTTCAACGAATTTATGTTCCCTTCCATTCTCAAGTTCAAGGTTTGGCTTCTCGACTGCAAAAAACCTACGGAACACTTTACCATTTAGATGCTCATAGTATGCCCTCTGTGGGGACGGCTCAACATCGAGACCCCGGGCAAAGACGAGCTGATATTGTGATCAGTGATTGTTCCGGGAAAAGCTGTTCCGCAGAATATAAGGACTTGGTGACAAAATCCTATCATGATGTGGGTTTTACAGTGGCTTATAATTGGCCCTATGTGGGAGGGCGGCTGACAGAACAGTATGGGCACCCTTCAAAAAAACATCACACGATTCAAGTGGAGCTCAATCGGGCCCTTTATATGGATGAGAAAACGAAAAAGCTAAAAGATTCTCATGTTGATGTTCAAGAGCAATTGGAAAAGGCACTCGCGCAAATCGTGAAGGGCCTGACGTTGCTGCCCAGATAGATTCTAAGCGTCAATTTATCTAAGTCTGTATTCTTTCATGGCTTTTATTTAAAAGCTCCATTAAGTTTTTCATCAAAACCGTGGCAAAAAATCAGCAGAATTTATTTCGTCGAATTATTAAACGTTTGGCCTCTCTCAAAATGGCCGTGTTCACTATTAGCGCAATCGCGGTGGTAGCGGCCATTGGAACTTTTGTTGAAGCTAAGCTGGGTCTTCAGCACGCGCAAAGGTTGGTTTACCGATCTCCTTGGATGATGGCGGTCATGGGCCTTTTTATCGTGAATTTAATTGCTGTGATTGTGGATCGCTGGCCTTGGCAAAGAAAACACACGGCTTTTATTTTGGCTCATATCGGAATCATATTAGTTATATTAGGTCAGTGGTTGACCTACCACTATGGTTTAGATGGAACCATGAGAATTCCGATCGGTGAAACGGCACAGCAGGTTGTTGTCAACGATACCGAGATTCAAATTTATAGTTCCTTTGATGCTCAAAACTATACGCGTTTGTATCATCAGGATGTGGACTTTATTAAAAATCCCCCCACACCGAAACACCCCCTCACCTTTAAGCTTGAGGGGAGTGATTTACAGTTTGTTGACTACGCACCTTTTGTGATTCCTCGACGGGATATTGAGCCTACGGATAATGCTCAAGAGGGCGCTGCGGTTCGCTTTGAGCTTTCTAACCCTAATATTCGACAAGCCCAGATGATCGAGTGGCTTTATC
>DAHVKR010000215.1 GCA_027320785.1 Bdellovibrionales bacterium | reverse complement strand
CAGACCTGACTCTGCCCCTGGAACTGTTCCCACATAGTATTTTTCTAAAAGAATTTGCGAAATCTGTCGATCTTCCTCAATCCACTTTCCCTCAAACTTCTTTCCCAAGTAAGAACTAATATCCATCCAAATATAAAAAGCTCCTGTTGGCTCGAAAACCTTCACGTGTGGAATTTTACGAAGCTCTTCCATAAAGGAATTTCGTCTTTTAATTAGAAGCTGAATTGTATGCTGAATATCCTCTTCGCCTTTTTCTAATGCTGCTAAAAGTGCATGTTGAGATATACTACTTGGTGCACCCGTTGCCTGACTTTGGTAATCAGACATGGCTTTAATAATATCTTGCGGACCTGTGGCCCATCCAATTCTCCAGCCCGTCATTGAATAAGCTTTTGAGCCTCCATTAAACGCTACCACTCGATCACGAAGGTCCGGCGCTACTTGTAAAAGATGAGGTGCTACACGCGATCCATCCAAAAGAAGTCGATTATAAATATCATCAGAGAATATAATTATCTTGGGATGTTTTCTTAAAACTTCAGCAAATTCCTCCAAGTCCTTCTCACTGTAATGAAGACCTGTTGGATTCGAAGGTGAGCAGAACAAAAAAGCCTTCGTCTGAGGCGTTACATATTTATCAAAATCCTTCGCCTTCAACATAAAATGATCGTCCGCCGTTGTGGGTGCAACAATAGGATTCGCTCCTGACAATTCGATCATAGTGGGATAGCTGACCCAGTAAGGTGATTGCAGGATAACTTCGTCTCCCGCTTCGCAGAGAACTTGCAAGGCTTGAAAGATAACAAACTTGTTACCCGGTCCGACAGTAACCTCTTGTGGCGTGTACTCGACTCCCAAGTCCTCTTTTACTCTTTTAATAATCATTTTTCGGAGTTCAATTGTCACTTGGGCCGCTGTATATTTCGTAATATTTTTTTGAATAGCTTCGATTCCAGCTTCGCTCGCACAAGGATAAGTCGGCCAATCTGGCTCTCCCACCGTAAGTGAAATCACATTATGACCTTGGCTAGCCAGTTCCTTTGCACGTGCCGCGAGTTGAAGAGTTGGAGAGGCTTTTAACTTTAAAGTTCGAGAGGCGAGACGCATGATTATCCTTTCACTTTGGCTTTAAGAGCCTGTGCCACGATGGGCGTTACGAAATGACCTAAATCCTCGACTGTCGGGTTATGGCGAGCCACTTCTTTAACTCCTCGAGAAGAAATGAAAGCCAGGCTCGGGTTCGCATAAAGCATGACTGTTTCAATATTTTCCTGAAGAGTTGCATTGTATTGAGCCATAGACCTTTCATACTCAAAATCTTCAACTTGTCGTAGTCCCCTAACTAAAACTTGAATATTCTCTTGCTTCATATAGTCCGTTGTGAGCCCTGAATAAGAAGCCACCCGAACATTATGAAGATGAGGTAAAGATTCCTGAATGAGACTGATTCGTTCTTGAGGACTAAAAAGAGCCTGCTTTTGAGAAGAAATAGCCACTAAAACAGTGAGCTCATCAAAAATTCGAGCTGCCCGTTCGATTAGATCCACGTGCCCTTTCGTTAGGGGATCAAAACTACCAGGGTAAACAGCCTTTCGCATTAAGGGCGTGGTTTTCATGACTCCTCCGATTTCTCTGCCTGTCGAAAAAAAGACAAAAATTTATCACCATAATCTTTTTTATCAACTTGTATCAATCTTTCATATTGTTCATCCAAGCGTTCTCGCTTCTCAGACTCAATTGTCATAAGGGTTGTCTTTCCGAATGCCTGACTTTGACTAGCGGCCAGCATCACATCGTGGGCCATTTTCTGGGTAAAAGGTGGATCGGCCAAAATGATATCGAATGCAGGCCCCTCATAAGACTTCAAATAACTGATCACATCTTTTTGAATAATAAGATACTCAGATTCAGGTACTTTGAGTTTTCGAATATTATCACGAGTAATCAACAGGGACTGCTTGTGCGCATCCACAAATGTCACGTGTGAGGCCCCCCTTGAAAGAGCTTCAAGACCTAAGTTGCCCGTACCACAGAAAAGATCTAATACTCGGGCTCCATCCATTTCAAACATAATTTTATTAAATAGCGTCTCTTTAACTCGATCTGTTGTCGGACGAATATGCCCGGCCTTAAATGAGACCAGATGATGTCCCTTATATTTACCCGCTATAATTCTCATTTTTTCAGCCCATCAACCCAGCTCTTAATCATGGCAATATCTTCAAATGGCTTTTGTAAAAAACCATCAATTTTTTCTATCCATTGTTTTTTTCCCTCAAGATCACCCGTATAGGCAGACATCATTTGCACGTGGGTCCCCGAGAAATCACCTTTTTTTTCTAATACTTCCCAACCATTGAGGCCTGGCATAATCACATCGAGAAAAACACAATCAGGCTTTTCCTTTTCCCATAACTCATGCCCCCTTTGCCCATCTTCCGCAAGAAAAACCTGATAGGCAGGTCCCTGAAAAAGCTTTTGAAAGGCTCTTCGAATAAGAGGCTCATCATCAATAATCAGAATTTTAATGACTTCTGACAAGGGGTAGCTCCATGTAAAATTGAGTTCCAACTCCTGGTTTTGATTCAAAATAAAGTTGGCCATTGAATCTTTCAACTATTTGCTTAGACAAACTGAGTCCCAATCCTGTTCCTTCGCCTAATGCCTTAGTCGTAAAAAAAGGCTTAAAAATAGAAGGCTGCAACGATGCAGGTATACCCACACCCTCGTCTTCAACAATAAGCTGTACAACAGAATCCAAAACCCTCGTTTTTATTTTGAGCTTCTGACCCGGCTTCATGGCCTGACAAGCATTTTGTATCAAATTATAAACCACTTGGCTAATAAGCTGAGGCTGTACTTGTATCGCCCCCGATGCCGCTTGCAAATCCATCTCAAGTCGATAGGAGCGCCACTTCATCTTCAAAAGAGGGAGAGTTTTATCCACAATTTCGTCTAAATTAGTCAAAACAAGATCCGACTCTTCCCTAACAAAATCCTGCAAATTCTCGATGACCTTTTGAGCCCTCACAGCGGCTTTTTGAATTTCCTCTAGATCCTGCCGTGTCGTGCCTTCATATTTGGAGTCCATCAAAAGGATTTGCACAAGAGCAATAATGCCCGCCAGTGGATTGTATATTTCATGCGCCATCTGCTCGGCAATTTGTCCAATAGCTGTTAATTTTTCATTTTGAATGAATCGAATATGGTCTTGGCGAGTCTGAGTCACATCAACATACCGATGCAAATAAACTTTATCATCAGTCGAGCTCCCAAAAGCCTTCAAAGGGTTTCGCATCACTTGATAGATCTTTTCACCAACTGATATTTCTCCATTTTGAGGCCCCTTCCCGAGCAAAGGGCAACCTTCACAAGGTTCTGAGCGACCTGACCAAATTTCATAGCACTTTGTTTTTCCTATAATTTGATCGAAGTTACGATTGCTTCTGATTACTTCAAAATTTTCAGATATAATCGCAATGGGGTCCTGAGCGACATCAAAAACCTTTTCCCAGCGTAAAGCGGATACTCGATTACTTTCCT
>DAHVKR010000214.1 GCA_027320785.1 Bdellovibrionales bacterium | reverse complement strand
GTCGACGTTCTTCGATCAGACGGGCATGCTCTTTTTGGAGCTCTCGAAGGGAGATTTTTTCGAATTGGGAGTTCCATTCCATGGGGGCTATTATGGCAAGGTTGAGCAGAATCTCAATGACGAAATTTTAAACAGGATAACGCTATTGTGAGCCAAAACCTCTTAGCAAGGCGCTGAAATCTCATGTATGTGAGCTGAGTTGGCCCCCTATTTGTTAATAGATTCTTTGATGCGTCTTTTACTTCTTATTCTCTTTTTAGCTGTTTCGGCCCATGCCGACCTCCTCTATTGGACCCCTGCAGGACAGGAGTCGTCTTTAGAGAAGGGAAAAACCATCACCACTTATATTCTTCCGGCTAGCCGAACACCCGAAGAGTACCTGGCGCTCATGCGGCAGTATCCTTCCTTGGAGCCGTTTACTCAAAATATGAAATACTCGGCTGAGGATAGGGTTCAAATTGTGAAAACAGAGTCCTCTTCCTCTGACTCCTCAGCGGTTCTTCTAGTCGCGAATCGAGCCGAGGATCATGAAAAAGTCCATAATCGAGTGGACGACTTTGGCCGCTTTTTGCCCCACACCTATGTTTACCCCATTGGAGCCGCTTTGAAATTGAATGCAGCGGAAGAAAAATCATTTTATCAGGATTTAACGCGAGTTTTTCATCTCTTTGTTTTTATGGGAGGAGCTGATAAAGACCCCTCCCTGTATGGAGAGCCGCGAACAGGTGCAAAGGAAACAGTTCGATATCGTGATCAGTTAGAGCAAAAGCTCATTCGGTATGTTTACTATAGGAGTCAGGCAAAAATCTTTGGAGTGTGTCGAGGACTTCAGCAGGTTTTTACAGGCCTAGGAGGGAAGCTCCATCAGGATATTCCCACGGATTTTAAGCTGGAGAATCGGGTTCATGCAGATGGCAGCTTCCACGATATAGAGTACCTCAAAACTCAAAATGGCCTGCTTCAAGACATAATGGAGGGGCATTTAGGTCAGAACGTGAATAGCTACCATCATCAAGCAGCTCGAAAAAGTACAGTTCCCGGAACGGTTTTTCAAGTAGCGGCGGAAAGTCACGAGGGAATTGTGGAAGCGCTGGAGTCTCGAGATGGGCGAGTATTCCTTGTACAGTTTCATCCTGAAAAAAGAGATATGGACTCATCTTCTATAAGTAAAAGTTTTTTTCACAAATTGCTTGGTTGGTCCGCAGGGGCTGTAATCCATTCCTGTAGGAATTTGCTTTCAAAGTAGGGGAGTTTCCTTCTGTTTTATAGCCCTCTATCTGCGGCAAGGAGTGTTATATCTTTTCAGATAATTTTTATTTAGCTACGTTGTGCCTAAAGAATTTTAAATAAAATGAAACGAGCAGGCAGAGTTTCTTGAAACCACAAGATCTTTATATTCTATATCAATCTCTGGTTTGCAAATCTCCTCATTTGCCAAGTAGCATATCTTTGCCTTTGCAAGACCCCAAGAAAAAGCCAGAATATGATGTGAAGTCAGCAAAGCGCAGACTGCAACACATTGGGTTGTTGGACCCGAAAACAGCACTTCCTAATCATGACCGTGTTCGCCTTTTTCTCACAGAAGCTTTATCGTTTTGGTGGCCAGCTGCAAAGGCTCAAAAGGGTCAGGGTTTAGCTTTAGCTTTAACAGGAACGGGCAAGGCTTTAAGTCCTCATTCCAATGGTTTTACCCCAGTATGGCCTTGTTCGGGTGAGTATGCCGATGGTGATATGATCTCTCCACTTTGGGATGGACTGCCTCAGTTGGCAGCGGAAGATCGAGATATTCATGAGTTTTTTTCTTTAGTGGAAATTTTGAGATTTAGTCGAAACCCATTAAAAGATTGGGCTCAAAAGCAAATGACCCTGCAACTTGAAAAGTTTCAAAAATTAGAGACTCAAAACTATCCTGATATTCAGCAAGATTTTTTAGAGTTGCGCGAAGTTGAATTTGAAACGCTTGTGCGGTTTATTTGCTCGAATGGATTTCGGGCACTCACTTTATCTAAAGCCGCTCTTTTGACGAGGTTGCCAGCTCATTACTTTATGGAAAGATGGGAAACGGATCAGGCACTTCGGCTGTGGATTGCGGGGAAGTATCACGAACAGGCCTATCAATTTTTAGGTCCTCTCTTGGGTCAAATCCATGAAATGAATAAAGGACACTTGGCTGTGGTTCTAGAGTCCTTCTTGAGTTATGTCGAGGCCCATGAAGATTATTATAAGATGAGTTTGTGGGCATACTTAGAAAGTGATCCGGCCATACAGGAAATGAGTCGCCGTGGAATGGAAGCTTTTTTTGAAACTGTTGTCACATTATTCAAGAAGAGTAAGCCCGAAGCCATGAAAAGGGCTGAACTCTATGCCTATCTATTTTCAGCCACATGGAAAGTTTATGCGGCCTTCATTTGGTGTGATTCTAAGTCTTTAGCGAAACTTGTTTCCTTGCCTCAGTTTAAATCTGAATTGCGAGATTTTATTCTGCAGTCTGTTTTTGAAAAATACTAATGCCATACTTTTTATAGTCCGTATAAAAATATGTTATGAAACATAATGGTTTTGCATTTCATTTCAGATAGATTCTTGACGAACTCTCAAAGCGACACATCTTTGTGCTAAGTAGGTCACTTCGGGATGGGGTGACTTTTAAACTTTAGCAAAGGAGCCCTGAATGTCGTTTCCATCTGGGTTTGTGCCTGTTTTACCTCTAAAAAATACGGTTCTTTACCCCGGAGTCAGTCAGGCTTTACGGGTGGGGAGAGAAAAAAGCTTAAAGGCTCTGCAGAGTGCATTTCAAAATAATAATTGGCTTTTAGCCTTTTCACAGGTGAATCCAGCAGGTCATGTTGAGAAAGAGAAGGACCTTTATTCAATTGGAACACTTGTTCGAATTGAAAGTGTTCGAGGTAATGCAGAAGCCGGCTATCATATTGTCGTAAAAGGTATTGATCGTGTTCGAAGGCTTAACTGGAAAGAAGAACAAGGTTTTTTTGAAGCAGAATATGAAAAACTAGAAGATTTAAAGAACATGGACTCAATGGTCGAGGAAGCTTTACTTAAAAGCCTGAAGGAACTTTCAATTGAGACACTCAAGTTATTTGCCCCTCAGGCGGAACTTGTTATTGAAGCCATTGAAGGGGTCGATGATTTACGTGATTTAGGATATTTTGTTTCGGCTCATGCAGACTTCCCTCTTCAGGAGAAGCAAGCTCTTCTAGAAAATGTAACTTTAAAAGAGCGCTCCATGCAGATTCTAACTTTGCTGCAAAACCTCAAAGAAAGCTTGAGTGTGCAGGCGGATATTCGTCAGAAGCTGAGTAATAAGTTTGGTCAAACTCAGAGGCAGCAAATTTTGCGTGAACAGCTAAAGGCCATTAAGGAAGAGTTAGGTGAAGACGGCGAAGAGAGTTTGGTGGAGCAATATCAGAAAAAAATGGATGGGCTCAACCTTCCTCATGAAGCGCTGGAGCTCGCTCAAACGCAAATGAGAAGACTTGTGGATTTGACGTCGAGCTCTCCAGAGTATCATGTTGTAAAAAATCATTTGGATTTTATGT
>DAHVKR010000213.1 GCA_027320785.1 Bdellovibrionales bacterium | reverse complement strand
ATGATGGCGCCTGAAGCCCCTTATCCATTTTAATATTGAAAGAAGAAATTCGGCTTTTTTGAGCCCAAACCTCAAGTGCTCCTTTAAGTCTGTAAACAGGAGACTCCTGATTTTGCTTACCCCATAAATCTTGGAAGGAGCCCCAGGTACAACCTGCTAAACGAGTACTTTCATAAATTCCAGAGTCTTTCTTCGTAAAACAAGATCCTGTTTCAAACAGATGTCCCAGCTCCTGATCATGACGATAATTATGAAGGACATTTTGATAAAGCCCCCACAAGAGTCCTGATCGCATGATATTCATTTCTTCATTAAGAGGGTTCAAGAGCCGAACAGGCTCCGAAGTTAAAGTAAGACCTAATTTTTGAAGACTTTCCGTATCGCCCCAAAATTTTTTCTCCTGGACCTCAGAAGCAAAAGCTAAATTGAGGGCTTGAGAATAACCGAGACCCGAAAAAATCTGAGCGATGTTTCGTTGAGCCAAATATTTTGTATCATGAGAGCTCGGCTCTTTAGAGAAAACAGGAAGGTTTTCGGGTATCTGGTCGTAACCATTCAAACGAGCATACTCTTCCACAAAATCCATTTCATGAACAAGGTCCTGCCGAAAGGAAGGCGGAACTAAAGTGAGCATACCTTGAGACTCACCCTCAACTTTCATATGAAGTCTTTGAGCAAAGTCTTTAAGTTTATCTAAAGTCGCTGTGTAACCCAAGCGATCTGAAACCATCTGAGCTGAAACTTGAATTTTAATATTCTGAGGCTGACGGTTATCAATATCGACATAGTCAGGTGCCAGCTTCCCACCCGCTACTTTTAAAATCATCTCACAAGCTTTTGCCAAAGCCTGGCCCGTAAAGGACGGGTCCACTCCCCGCGCAAAGCGATAAGAGGAATCGGTTTCGATCCCAAAACCACGAGCCGTTTTCCGTACCGCCTGAGGCGTAAAGTAGGCAGCTTCGAGAAAAATATTTTTTGTATCCACAGTCGTACCCGAATTCAACCCCCCGATAACACCGGCTAAACAAAGAGATGTTTTAGAATCGCGAATGGTCAGGTTATCTGACTTCAAGTTCAGATCAGTCCCATCTAAAGTTTTAAACTTTTCACCAACAGAAGCTCGATCCACTATCAAATGGCTCATTTGAATTTGATCTGCATCAAAAGCATGAAGAGGTTGCCCCAAATCAATCAAAATATAATTTGTGACATCCACCACATTGTTGATGGGCTTTAAACCCACCCCTTCAATTTTTTGTTTGAGCCAATCCGGGCTCTGTTCCACACGAACACCCTCAATGAGTCGCCCCATATAACGAGGAACTAAGTCTGGCGCCTTAACCTCAACTTTGATTTTTCCCGTCTGCATTCCCTTTGTTCCGCTCAATGCTTGAGTCGGTTCTTGGATGGGCTTTTGTAAGAGGGCTGCAATTTCTCGGGCTAATCCATAATGACTGAGGCCATCTGCGCGGTTCGGCGTTACCTTCAGTTCAAAAACCACATCATTCAACCCTGCATAGTCAGCATAAGGCTTCCCTACGGGAGCGGCGGGATCTAAAATCACAATTCCTTGGCTATCCCCACTTAAACCCAACTCTTTGTAGGAGCAAAGCATTCCCGAAGAATCGACCCCCCGAATGGTAGATTTCTTAATAGCAAAGTCTCCAGGTAAAACAGCCCCGGGCAAGGCCACAATCACACGATCACCCGTCTTATGGTTTTGGGCTCCACACACAATTTGATGAACTTGATCTTGGCCTGTGCTGATCTGACAAAGGCTGAGCTTGTCCGCATTGGGATGTTTTCCCTTCTCGAGGATATGACCAATCACAACTTGGTTATACTGCTTGCGATTGTCATGAACAGCTTCCACTTCAAATCCAGCTCGAGTTAAAATTTCAGCCAACTCTTCTGGCTTTTCCATATAAGAGCTGATGTCGACGTATTCTTGAATCCAGTGAAGTGATAATTTCATGTGAACTGCCTTAAAAATCTCAAGTCGTTTTCAGGTAAAAGACGGATATCTTCAATACCATATTTAATAATGGCCATTCTTTCGATTCCAAACCCAAAAGCAAAACCTTGCCATTTTGGATACTCGATTTTGGCATGTTCAAAAACTTTCGGGTTCACAAGTCCAGAGCCCCCGATCTCAATCCAACCTGTATGTTTACACAAAGAACAGCCTTTACCTTTACAAACAGGGCAAGAGCAATCCACCTCAGCAGAGGGTTCCGTGAAAGGGAAAAAGCTCGGACGAAATCGCGTTTTCAATCCAGGACCAAAAAACTCTCTAACAAAAAAGGAAATCGTTCCTTTTAAATCTGCCATGGAAATTTTCTCGTCTACACAAAGAGCTTCAATCTGATGAAAGTGAGGAAGATGCGAAATATCACTATCACATCGAAACACTCCGCCCGTTCCCAAAATACGAAGGGGTAATTCTTCATTTTCCAACGAGTGAATTTGAATCGGTGATGTGTGAGTCCTCAACACGTGGGTTTGGTCCACGAAAAACGTATCTTGCATATCACGCGCTGGATGATCAGGTGGGATATTCAGAGCTTCGAAATTGTAATAATCTTTTTCAATCAAAGGGCCTGTGCGAAGGGAGTAACCCAAACGAGCTAGAATTTGTACAATCTCATCTGTGACTCTTTGAACAGGATGTAAGGATCCAGAAAAAGCTCCTGAGCCCGGTAAGGTCAAATCCAGTTTCTCATTTTCCATTTTCGCCTGAATCTCTTTTTCCGTTAAAAAAGCTTCACGCTGGGAATATAGATCCTCAAGAAACTGTTTCACCTCATTTACTTTTTTACCAAAGCTTGGCTTTTCCTCTTTTGGTAATGAGGCCATGAGTTTCATGACATCGGTGATGGCTCCCGCTTTCCCTAAAAACTGAACCTTTGCCTGATAAAGATCCTGGGGGTTTTGAGCCTTTTCAAAGGCCTGTGCGGCCTGACTTTTCAATTGATCCAATGAGCTTGCTGCTTGCTGTGACATAGTCCTTGAATATGACCTAAAACCCGAGAAGTTAACAGTATTTGAAGCTCATGACGAGTTGTGCTATCAACGGCTTTTATGGCCCACAAAAACAAGTCCAACTACAGCCCCTACAAGGCCCGACAGGAAAGTCGCCAACAAGGTCAAAACCAGACTCGGCCCGCTTCTGTTGGAACACAGCCTTCTCGGCGCCCTTTACGCGGACAGCATCGGCGTCCTGCCAGCATTTACTCTGTTTCTGAGGCCAATGACAGACTTTACGATCTCTTTCGCAACCATGGTGGCGATTTCATCACCCACGAACAACGAAATCAAATGGCAGCTTTCTACGAACTTCTGATGAAAGAGCAAGAACATCATAATTTTACTCGTCTCATGACCCTGAAAGATGTGGGGATTAAACATTTCCTCGATAGCGTTTGGGTGACTCAACTCACAAAACTCCAATTCCCTTTGATGGATATGGGAACCGGACCCGGATTTCCGGGAATTCCTCTTAAAATCCTTTTTCCACAGGAGAAAATTATCTTGGCCGAGGGAGTTCAAAAGCGAGTAAACTTTCTTAAAAAAGTTCGAGACA
>DAHVKR010000212.1 GCA_027320785.1 Bdellovibrionales bacterium | reverse complement strand
GGAGGCGCCGACTCCGAAGTTGTTGTCCGCTCTTTTGCAGAGGCGGGAATCGAAATTGAAGCGGCTATTCTCAAATTTAAAGATGATATTAATGATCACGATATTCAGTGGGCCATTAAAGCCTGCAAGAATCTGAATGTTCCCTATCGCTTCTATGAACTTGATCTATTAAAATTTTGGGCTGAGGGTTATCAGACCTATTCGGATCCCACTTATTGTATCTCTCCACAGCTTTTGCCCACCATGTGGCTTGCTGATCAAATACAAGGTTACCCGATCATGGGAAGTGGAGAATGTTTTTTAGTTCGCACGGATGCTCCTGATCCGCAAGAGCCAGCTCGCACTGACTATCCTGCCGCTGACTGGGAGCTCTATGAGAAGGAAAAGATTGCCGCTTGGTATCGACATTTTATGATCCGAAATAAAGAAGCATGTCCCGGTTTTTTCCAATACACACCCGAAATTATACTTTCCTATTTAATGGATCATTATGTTCGTGATCTCTGTACAAATAAAATATTTGGCAAATACTCGACCGTCAGTTCAAAATTGAAAATCTATCAAAATCATTTTCCTTCATTAGAGGAAAGACCGAAATATACAGGCTACGAAAAGGTTCAAAATGAAGATGCCGCTCTTAGAAAAATCTTAACAGATATGTATCCTGAGACGGGGCAAATTCATAAAACAAAGTACCACGATCTCGTGCAGCTTCTGAGCCCTCCAGCGCCAGGTCTCTTCCATAAAGTGAGATCATGGTTCTCTGAGCTCTAAGTCTTTTAAAATTTGACCATATTCAATACTAAAATTTTGATCACTGAATGGAAATCTTTGAGCTAACTCAGACCTCTTAACATCATGAAGTTTCTGAATTTTTTCAAAACCCGTGTATTTTTCCCGCACCTCTACCTCGGGGTAAAACTGAAGCGCTATTTGATTTTTACTGGTACGGGTTCCAAGTTTTCCAGGGATCTCATTTTGAATAAGTTTTTGCAAAATGGGATTCAATTTTAAATAGGTATAAAACTGTTCTGGTAAGTACTGAAAAAAACCTGGCACAGCAGGCCTGTCCTGAAAAATAAAATGCTTATAGAGACTACACAGACGCTCGCTTTCTACTAAGCGCCAAGCACTTGGAAGATAGGGACTTTCTCCCGGCACGTAGTCTTCTGGTATATCTTTTTTGAGATGCGGCTCTCCCTGTGCCATAACTGGAGTTCCCTCCAACTGATCAGCCAACCAGAGATGACATGCCAAAATGGGACTCACACACTGAATGGCATCTACTATTTTGTAAAATTCCGAACTTCTCCAAAACAATTCAATATCCATATCGAAGTAATGAATCTCGCAATCGAGCTGACTCCTTAGTTTTTCAACATACTGAAGATCATGTGCATTTTCTTTATTCTTAAAGCGAAGAGTTGCAATTTGAATGGGAACTCGAGCCTCATAAAAACTCCGAACACATATTTCACTGTCTGTGCCGCCACTCAAAAGTACCCAGATTGGGCCTTTTGCTTTTTCGGCAATATCGATACAGGCGAGTCGATTCGCCTCACGCCACGAATCGACTTGTTTATGACAGTGACTATAGGTCGCAATAAAGGTTTCTGACGGGTCTTGTCGATTGCAAAAACGCCGTCCGTTCGAATAGCCAAATTGAAAGTAGTTCTGATAGGTATACTCGAACATTCCATAGCCTTTCTTCTTATTTTTGATATCCTATTCTAGATGAAAATGGAAGATATCCTTCTCTTAACAGAAGACTACTTCGAGTCTGGCTTCAATGGCACGGCCTGGAACTCCAGCCTTCACCCTGAAGTTGACATTTACTACTATGACATTCGACCTATTACTTATTCACTTGATTTAAAAACAGAACTTAAAATAAGTCTGGATCACTTACTCGACAGGCAACCGGGCCTTGCTCTCGTCGATGACGGCTCCATGGAAGCCCATATTGTTCAGGAAATAGCACCCCAAATTGAGGTTATAAAGGCTAACTTCAATTTAGTCCCTTCCGAAAAATTTATTGAACAATGTCAGCGTCAATATGAGTTGGACGATGCCGAAATGATTTGGGCACTTTACTTTGCACAGCAAAATCATCGCCCCCTCATTTTTACTCGCTGGGGTTTACCCGTCCTGAATGCAAACTACATTCGCTCGACTCATGAATCCGTAGGATCCCCCTATCTTGTCTACGTCGAAAATGAAAAATTCCATCGATTGGCCAGAGCCCAGACGGATTTGCAGATTTCCTTGTCATGGAATTTTTTAAAATCCTCTCCAGAAATATTTCGATCCTTCTTCCTAGATCCTATCTTATTAGATTGGTATAAAGCGCCTTCTGGGTCTGATAACTACGAGGCAACACGCACTTTACTCAAGAAATTGCTAGTGCATCCAAGCCAGGATGTACCCCTTCACAAACAGAAGTGGCCACTTGGTGCCTGGTCTCAACACCTGCAGAAAGTAACACCCGTTCAACAGGCTTCTTTTCCTTTGCATTTGCTTCTTGAAAAAATATTAAAGGCCGAAGCGTCTGTTAATAAAGTAGAAAGAGATCTTTATGGATCCTAGCTTTCAGCACAAGGAAATCACAGCATCTGAGTGGATTGAATTTATAAAAAAAATGCCGACGGATACATTGACACCCTGGGTGCGCGTTTCCAATAACATATTTCATTCGATGCAATGGATTGGACGTGACGTCGTAGACAAACCAGATCGTCGATACTACGCCATCTTGGATCAAGATAAAATTATTTGCAGTCTCAGCTTATACCGACTGAGCGAAAAAGTAGTCAGAACAAGAAATCTATTTTGTTTACCAGAATATAGAAGACAGGGGCATATGAAGAGGTGTCTAGAGTTAAGCCTGAAAACCTATCCGCATAACATCAAGAGCGCTATCACTTTTTCGACTCCACAGGGAAAAGAGTTCTATACAGCATGTGGATTTAAGCCAGTCCCAGGAGCTCGACAATATATTCCACTCGAGTACTATGATTTTAATAAAATGACCTATCAATTATCAAAAGAAGATCCTCTTTGTATCCTTAGAAAGGAATTTTAATAAGCAATGCCTGCAGTAAGAATTATTCTATTTTTTCTATCTATTACGATACTCTCTTGCACGACAAAGAGTCCCTCTGCGGACTTATCTCGACCATCTTCCTTGATATTTAACTCTCCTTTGTCGCTTAGCTTAAGCAAAGCACCTTATAATGGAAAAATAGCATTAGACGATAATAACTTTATACACATTTTATCTAAAACAGACCGAGATGCCTTTTTTGCTCAAGGATTTACCCATGCTTATTATCGGCTATGGCAAATGGAAATCACGAGCCGCACGATGGAAGCTACTCTTTCTGAAGTTTTTGGAAACCAAGCTGTTGAAACCGATAAGTTTATCTCTTATTTCGACATAAATGATGCCATAAAAAAATCCCATAGCCGTATGATGTCCAATCCTATTACAAGAGAGGCCCTCATCTCTTACGTAGACGGAGTTAATTTTCGAATAAATCAACTCACAAAGGCAGATTGGCCATCTGAATATCGAATCATTAGCAAAGCCCCACGTAAATTCT
>DAHVKR010000211.1 GCA_027320785.1 Bdellovibrionales bacterium | reverse complement strand
AGTTGTTCAAAGTGGTCTGAAACAAAGCCCTCATTACCCTTTAAATAGTGTCTAAAAGAAAAAGGAGTTGGCAAAATTCTTTGCCGATGATCACGCAAAACATACATCAGCTTACCAAACGCATCCGCCGTCGAGTTATCACGAAGAGACGAACAGATGAAGGACTCAATGAAGCGATAAGTTTTTTCAATACTGGTTGGCTCGGGGGTTGTAATAAGGAACTTTTCATCACAACGCTTAAAAATTTCCATATGATGCTCATAAAAACCGGTACCGAGATCTAAAATAACGTAATCGGCGGAAAGTTTTTTAAGCTCACCCCAGAACTTTTCAATATCGGCTTGAGATAAGTGAACAGGGGACCAAGAGTCCCAAAACCCTTGGGCATATTGTAAATGAGGATAAGGGGTGTTGAGGATGACTTCTGGAAGAGTTTTCTGTGATTCGAAGTAGTGGCGCAAGCTTAGATGAGAGGGGCTCATGCCGAGAGCCGTGTGAGAGTTTGCTCCTGTTAGATCAAAATCAATCAAGACAACTTTGTGTCCTAGTTTTGAAAGCGTAAGGGCTAGGGATGTGGAGATAAAAGTTTTTCCGACTCCGCCTTTTCCCGAAGAAATTCCCCAAATACAGGGCTCTGTGCTCTCTGATGTGCTTGGATTTGTTAAATTTTCGAGTGCCACTTCTTACTCCTTGAAGTCGATGGGAGACCAAATGATGCCTCGTTTGTTCTCTTCGGCTTCAGAGGAGCGAATATAAAGTGGTTGAACAGATTTCCAGTCTAAGGTGAGGCCTAAGCGGGCTTTATCATAAGCTAAAGTGCCGAGCACGTCGGCTCTAGGATAGTCGATTATCTGTGGCAGGCGGTGCATTTTTTGTAAGAGGGATTCGGGTAGAAACTTCTGATAGGTTAGATAGCCATCTCCAACAGCAAAAACAGGCTCCTTCAGCAAAGTTTCGATATCCTTCATGGGGATGACACTGGGCCCTTTCAGGACCTTTGGCGAGTTTGCGGCTGAGGTTTCAAAGAGACTGTAATAGCTCATGTTTTTGTAAGCATTTATCAGGGACAGGATTTTTAAATTCTGTCCCTTAGTCTTGTTCAGGTTTTCGGCTAGACTTTTGTTGAGTTCAGCAAGAATTGTGAGTGAGTCAATGGCCACCAGCGGTTTTTGAAAAGCAAAGGAAAAGGATTTTGCAATATTCAGGGAAACGCGAATTCCTGTAAAACTGCCAGGACCACAACCTGTTACAAAGAGGTCAATATCGTGCAGATTCGTTTTTTCCTTTTTCAAAATACGCTCAGTAAATACATGCAGAACTTCGGCGTGGGACTTCTGTGAATCGGATTCTAGCATTTGTAAGCAGCGATCGCCCTCAAGGAGGGCAACGCTGGCCATTTTCGTACTGGATTCAAAGGCTAATATTTTCACAATACCGTAATTTAAAAATTCTCAAATTAATAGGATCCAAAGAAAACACGATTCACATCATTAAAGAGCGCAAAAAGCATCAAGCTCATGAGGAGTACTAGTCCAACCTGCTGAGCAAGCTCCATTTTTCGTAGACTCATCGGAGAACCTTTTAAAAGTTCAATTGTATAAAATAAAATATGTCCACCATCGAGAACAGGAATGGGCAGAAGGTTGAGGACAAAGAGACTTATGGAGATCGCGCCCATCATTTGAATAAAATAGTTAAAGCCAGCCTTGAAAGACTCGCTGGCTGCCTGTCCAATTGAGAGAACTCCACCAACATTTTTAGCTGAAATGTCACCCGCAACTAGGCGAACAAAGCTCATCACAGTCATAACTGTAACCTCTGTGGACTTCCGCACTCCAACCCATAGAGCTGAAAAAGGATTGTGTCTGACTATAAGAGACTTTTCAGTAACCAGCTCGATAAGAGGAGCAATTCCAACTGTGAAGCGCTTCTCCTCTTTATATCCTGGAGTCATTTGTGTCGTCATATGAGGAGTAACAGCTATTTCAAGTTTTTCACCATTACGTAAAACCTCAAATTTAACAGGACCAGATCTGGGAGTGTAGTCCTTAACAGTATTCAGAACATCATCCCAGCTCGTTAAGGTTTTTCCATTGATAGCTAAAAGTCTGTCGTAATCTTTAAGGCCGGCCTTGTCGGCGGGCGAGCCCTCAAAAACCTTTGCTAAGTAGAGGTCTGACTTTTCTATTCCTAAGTGAGACAAAAGAGGTTTTGAAGGCGCAGTCACGTTGATAGTTAAAGGCTCCTCTTTTTGAACATCCTGACTTGTGCTAGGTCGGTCAAAAACAAGACTAAGAGGTTCTCCTGTTTTTAGCGTATCAACAAAAGCTTCAAGATTTCGCCAGTATTTGATTTCATGACCATTAATGGACTTTAAAATGTCACCTGTTTTAATTCCGAGTGAGTCGAGTGTAGACCCCTTCGTAACTCCAACGATTGTTCCTGTTGAATAAAATTGAAAGCCTTTAATGGCTCCAGCCTCGCGGGAAAAAGCAAGGGGGTTTGGATTTGGAACGACATCAATTTGCGCGGTGAGAGTGGTGGTTTTTTGCTGTTGTGCGGATTTGACTTCAAACGGAACACTCTCGCCTTTGAACTCATTCAACTTATCTTGAAGCTGGTCCCATGTGTGGATGGGCTGACCACCTACTTTCAAAATTTCATCGCCTGGGCGGAAGCCGTCAGTAAAAGCCTCTGAACTAATTGAAACATCACCTAAAATAGCGGGTTTTTTTTCTTCCCCAAGACTTGCAGCTAAAGCAAAAAGAAAAACCGCAAAGAAAAGATTCATGAGTGGACCCGCTAGAACTATAGACATTCTTTGCAGGACGGTCTTATGTGTGAAAGAAACCGCCTTATCGCTCTCGGCAATGGCATCGCCAGGTTGCTCGCCGAACATTTTGACATATCCGCCGAGAGGAATAAGTGAGATGGCATAAACAGTGTCGCCACGTTTAAATGTAAAAATTTTCTTCCCGAAGCCGAGACTAAAAACCTCAACACGAACTCCATTAAGTCGAGCGACTAAAAAGTGACCCAGCTCATGTACGAAAACGAGGATGCCGAGCAAAATAACAAAAGGAACGGCTTTATCGAAAATAAAATGTGAGACGGAAGAAAGTAGTAGATCCATAGGACTCTATTGTCTTCGGGCTATACTAGTTTTTCAAGTAATATGGCACCCAGCAGGAAGATGGGACAGGCGAAAAGCACACCATCTATTCGGTCTAAGACTCCTCCGTGACCAGGCATAAGACCGCCAGAGTCTTTTACATCCGCAACACGTTTTAGAAGAGATTCAAAATAATCACCAAATTGCGCGACTATAGCTGTGATCAAACTTAAAAAGATAAAATAGAGCATCGGCTTTGCGGGGAAAAGAAAGCTACACGAAAGTCCAGCCACAACAGAAAAAAGAAGGCCCCCAATAGCGCCTGCAAAAGTTTTTTTAGGTGAGATCAGGGGCATAACTTTTTTTTCGCCCAAAAGGAGGCCGGCAGCATAAGCACCAATGTCCCCAGCGAAAACGATACAGAGCATTGTAAGAAACCAAAGAACGCCCTGACGCACATTCAAAAGTTGATAGGCAAAGGAAGGTAGAAGTCCTACATAG
>DAHVKR010000210.1 GCA_027320785.1 Bdellovibrionales bacterium | reverse complement strand
GGGCTGCAATTTGACAGGCCTTCGTCATGGTTTTGATTTCATCAAGAGAAAGAGGATTATGGGTTCGGCGTGCTTGTAACATAGGATGAATTTACCACTCTTCACTCTAAAACTCAAAAACAAAACCCCCAAAGACAGTCCCGAAGGTTGCGATCTTTGAGGGTTTCACTATTTAAGACCTTAAGTCTTAAATTCAGTATCTAAGACTGAAATTACTTCAAATGCTTAGAAACGATTTTAGTCATTTCAAACATGTTAACAGTCGCTTTACCAAAAAGAGACTTCAACTTGTCATCAGCATTGATGTTGCGTCTGTTAGTTTTGTCTTGAAGGTTGTGTTTCTTAATGTAAGCCCAAAGCTTTTTCACAACTTCAGTACGAGGCATTGGAGATGATCCCACAACAGCTGCTAATGTAGAGCTAGGAGTTAAAGCCTTCATGAAAGCTGCATTTGGCTTACGCTTGCCAGATGACTTTTTAGTAGCTTTTTTAGGAGCTGCTTTCTTAGTAGCTTTAGCTGCCGCTTTTTTAGTGGCTTTTTTAGCAGTTGTTTTTTTAGTGGCTTTAGCCGCTTTTTTAGTGGCTTTTTTCTTTGTTGCCTTCTTTTTTGCCATTGTACGTATTCCTCCGTAATGGGTTTGTTTGTTTGTATCTGCAATCAAGAGTGTAACCAGTTCCCGTCGTTTGTCCAAAGAAAAATGCAGGGTTTTTGCTTTTTTTAGAGGGGAAACAGGCGTTTTTACCTCTTATAAACACCCTTTCCCAGTAGAGAGACCTGTCAAAATACCTTGATTTCCCTCTGAAAAATGAAAAATCAGGCCCTTATTTGGACTTTCTCAATTCCCCACTTAAACCGATGAGTTCCCTATGCACGAGAAAAGTTTCCTTGAAATCCTCTCTGAGAAAATCGAAAAACAGCTCCGTCAAGACCTGTCTTTCTCGGAAATAAGTGTGGAAAACCCAATATCCACCACACAAGCGGCACCCCATATGAGGACCTGGGTTTATCAAATTCCCGTTGAAAAAGTCCATATTCAGACTCCACGAGATTATATTTTGAAGCGGGCTTACCCCTCTTCTCATCACGCTTTTCAAAAAGCCCACGTTCCTCCTACACCCAGTCGAAAACCCCACCAACTTACTGAACAGCAAAAACAGTCCATGGTTTACTTCTGGAGCTGGCAAGTTCGCTTGCGCGAAGACTTCACTCAGGGGGAGTTAAAAAAGGCCTTCCGCGCTTTAGCACAACGCCTGCACCCCGATCGCAATAACGGCCAGGTCCAAGCCTTCCTCGACCTGAAAAATCATTACCAACGTCTCTTAAATGTCTTTTAGAGGCTCTAAGACTTTAGAGCCTCCTCGATAACGGAATAAGCCTTAAGCTTCGATCATGCGGAAACGAGGACGCTTCGGCGTGGCCTGATCCCCCATGCGTTTCTTACGATCTTCCTCGTACTCTGTCCAAGATCCAGGATAGAAATAAACCTTCGAGTCACCCTCAAAAGCCAATGTATGAGTGCATACGCGGTCTAAGAACCAACGATCATGGGAAATGATTACAGCGGATCCCCCAAACTCGAGAAGAGCTTCTTCCAGAGCTCGCATGGTATTCACATCCAGATCATTCGTCGGCTCATCTAAAAGAAGAAGGTTCGCCCCTTCTTTTAAAATCTTCGCCAAATTCACACGGTTTCTTTCTCCACCAGAAAGAGTTCCCACTTTTTTCTGCTGAGCCTCCCCCGAGAAGTTAAACCACGAACAGTACTGACGGGAGTTAATCTCTCGTAAGCCCAATTTAATTACGTCTTCTCCACCTGACAGTTCTTCCCAAACTGTTTTGTTCGGATCCAGGGTCTCTCGAGTTTGATCCACATAAGCAATTTTAACAGTCTCACCAACTTTGAAAGTTCCACTGTCTGGCTTTTCCTTGCCTGTGATCATTTTAAAGAGTGTGGTCTTTCCAACCCCATTAGGTCCAATCACGCCCACAATCGCCCCGCGCGGAATGGTGAACTCTGCATTATCTAATAATACCTTATGCTCAAATGCCATGGTCACCTTATGGGCTTCCACTACGATATCTCCTAAACGAGGACCCGATGGAATGTAGATCGACAAATCTTGAAGACGCTCTGGAGTGGGTTCTTTGAGTAGGTTTTCATAAGCCGAAATACGAGCTTTTGCCTTGGCCTGACGAGCCTTCGCTCCCTGACGGATCCATTCGAGCTCTCTTTGCAAGGTTTTGCTACGACGAGATTGTTCCTTCTCTTCTTTTTCCATGCGCTTTTCTTTTTGCTCGAGCCAAGAAGAATAGTTTCCTTTCCAAGGAATACCCTCACCTCGGTCTAATTCCAAAATCCAACCAGCCACATTATCCAAGAAGTAACGGTCATGGGTTACCGCAATGACAGTTCCTGGAAATTTCGCTAAATACTGCTCGAGCCAAGCCACACTCTCAGCATCCAAGTGATTCGTTGGCTCATCTAATAAAAGAATGTCGGGATTGCTCATAATTAAACGAGCTAAAGCTACGCGACGTTTTTCCCCACCTGAAAGTTTCTCCACACGAGCGTCACCATCTGGACAACGAAGAGCATCAATAATCAATTCAATCTTCTGATCCACTTCCCATCCACCAAGTGCTTCCAATTTCTCTTGGATCTCGCCTTGCTTCTCGATCAGAGTATTCATCTCGTCAGGATCCAAGTTCGGATCGTTGAACTTTTCAGAAATCTCGTTAAAAGCTTTCATCAGATGAGGAAGCTCTCCCATCTGCGAGAAAATATTTTCCTTCACAGTCAGGTTAGGATCCAAGTGAGGTTCTTGCTCGAGATAACCAACTTTCATCGTTTTAGAGGGAAAAGCTTCTCCGAGAAAGTCCTTATCCACACCCGCCATAATTTTAAGTAATGTGGATTTACCTGCACCATTCAAACCCAAAACACCAATTTTGGCTCCGTAAAAATACGAGAGGTAAATGTTCTTCAGCACATATCGATTGGGAGGATAAACTTTTGAAACACCCTTCATTGTATAGATAATTTCTTGAGACATAAAATCCTCCTCTTTGAATCACATTCAATTCATAAATGACGAAGAAATGAGCATAGCAAATGGGACTCTAAATGGGAAGACTCTTTAAGGGTTGTCAAAGCCCCTTTCTTCAGTCTAGAGTATGAGACCTCATGGATGATATTTCTTTTGAAAGGAAAACCCTTAAAACGGCTTCCTCAAATTCAAAGCACACAAAAGTTCGCCAACAGAAACGCTGGAAGAGCCTCCAATCCCATTTAGACGAAGCCCTTAGCCAATGGAATGAGATCTCAGCCCAAATGCAGGGAGAGATGTCTCCAGACGAGAAACGCCTCCAAGAGGTCAAACAGCTTCTCAATCAACTAAAAGTCAAACTCGAGGAATTTTAAGCAGATCTTGAGCCTCTGAGCTCTAAACTTGCTTCAGTAGCTCGGCTTTCTTCATCTGAAACTCATCTTCCGTCAAACCGCCCGATTTATAGAGTTCATAGAGCTTCTCGATGGTCTCCACAGCAGCTGAGGCAGATTGAGAATCTTCCTTAAAGTCTACCCCTGAAGACTCCGAGGGGGTCGCAGTCAAAGGTCT
>DAHVKR010000020.1 GCA_027320785.1 Bdellovibrionales bacterium | reverse complement strand
CAAGGCAGCCTAATTTTTTTGTAGCTTGAAGAGCGGCGGAGAGGCGATCGGCCTCAATTTCCTTTGCAGATAATTTGAGTATACGTGAAAGTTCGCCAGCATGGGGGGTGCAAACCCAGTCAGACGGAAGAGGTAAGAGAGAAGGATTCTGAGCTAGCACAGTGATGGCATCTGCATCCACGACGACAGGGCAATTGCGTTTCTTGAGCTCTTGAAGTCTTGATAATGTTGTTTTCGAGACCCCCAAAGCGGGGCCAACTAAAGCCGAAGTCATCTCTGAGAGATCATTTTTAGGGTAGGGGATTGACTCAGGAAAATAGCGAAGAACTTCTTTCTCTGATACGTAGACATAGCCAGCGCCCACGCGGTTCGCAGCACGGGCTGCGAGAACTCCAGCGCCCGGCATGGATTTACGACCTGCGCAGATGAGTGCACGACCTCCTTGGGCTTTATGGTCTGTATCCTGGCGCTGAGGGAGCCAGCGAGTTACTTGTTTGCGAGTGAGCAGGTAAACTCGAGGAGGTTGTTTTTTGAGTTGAGGTACAGTGAGACCTTTAAGGCGCTTGATACTTCCACAGTAAGAGGGCCCCTGATTAAGAAAGAAGCCTGGGCGGGGGCGACTGATGCAAAATGTATAATCAGCTTTGTAGGCCTCACCAAGTACATTTCCAGTGAAACTGCAGAGTCCAGAGGGGCTTTCAAGAGCTATGCGCATAAGAGGTAGCTGATTGAGTTTTTTCAAGAGAGCTTTCTCAAGAGAATTAGGTCGCTTACAAGCTTGGAGATCTAGGATCAAATCCGTTTTATGAGTGGAAAAAAATTCAAGGTTTCGAGAAAAAGGAGTTCGTAAGCTATCAAAGTCAAGAATGAGGGCTCGTACGCCGGCTGCTGATAATCGAGAGTTGAGACTTGCAATAAGGGGTTCCCACTGGGTGGTTCGAGTCAAAATAACAAGCTGGTGTAATTTTGGCTGAATGAGTAGGAGCTGCTGAACGAATTGTTCGGAATAATCTTGCAAAGAGCAATTTTTCAATAAATAAAGACTCTCAGTAGCCGTGATAAGGCGCATAAGTGAATCTTAAATAGGTTCAGACCTGGTGACAAGTTGTATTGGCTTAGACTTTGCTTCTCAGAAATAAAGATAGACAACGAGTCATAAGGTGACCACGGAAAGTTGAAATATGATCTTGACCCTCTTAGGAATTTTATTGAACGTTCATTTTGCTCATGCCACGAGCCTATCTGATATTGAAGGGCGCTGGCGTTTTCGTGAGATGATCTATCGAGGCGAGCGTCTTCCTTTGCAAAATCCAGATCTCAATTTAAGTTGGACATTTTTTAAAAATGGGACAGATCGTCTTTATTGGGACCGCGGAACTCCTGAGTATTGTGAACGATTTGCTCAGGTGAGTATTGAGGATAACAAAATTGTTGAAGAAGTCTTTGCTCTGAGCCCCGGCAATGCAGATGATTGTAGTCAGGATCCTGATATGCAGGTGGGCAAAAAATCATCTACTCAATTCAAATTGGTTGGTAAGGAGTTACAACTCACTTTTCCCTTAGGTGAGGAAACTCTGACTTACGTTCTAAAACCAGAAAGTTTTAAAAACTAATTTAATTTTTGCTTCAGACTTTGAACTTGAGCTTCAAGGCTTTCAATGAGCTGCTTTGTTTCGCTTTGATTTTGAATATCTGATTTTTGAATTCGGGATAGATTTCGCCCTAAAGCGCGGAGCTCAATTTCTAAATCAAAAATATCATGGGATAGAAGTGCTTCGGCGAAAAGAGCGGTGAAGGACCAAAAGAGAGCAGAGCCGACGATCATCGTAATGATGCCTAGTACTCTTCCGACTTGTGTAATGGGTGTGATATCTCCATAGCCTACGGTTGTAACAGTTGAGACCGACCACCAGAGAGCATCTAAAAATGTCTGTATGTGCGGGTTCACGCCGTGTTCAAGATGATAAAGAGAAATCGAAGAGAGTGCTATAACAAGATTACCGAAAATGGTGAGTGCAATAAAAACAGGCTCTCGGAAGAGGCCTAGAATTCGGCGAACAAACAAACGAATGCTCGCCGAAAATCGAATACTTTGAGTTGGATTCAAATCAGATGCCGGCATTGGATAGTTCGTTGGCAATTTCTCCAATGGTTTGTTTTTCCATGGCTGTTAAGGTCAAGCCTCGGTCTTCTTTTTCATCCGATAAAAGGTGAGCGAGTTGCCAAAGCAAATCGTCAGTTGTTACGATTCCCACAACATCCTCATCTTCGTTTATAACTAGAAGACTGGAAATCTTTTTTTCCAACATTTGGAAAACAACTTTTCGAAGGGGTAGATTCTCTTCAACACAGTAAACAGGTGAACTCATCATGAGCTCAACTGTGATATGTTTAGAGTCCGGCACATATTGAATGTCTCGCTGGGAGAGAAGCCCGATGACGTTGTCACTTTTATCTGTAATGGGAAGATGTCGGATTCTTTTTTCATTCATAAGCTGATGAGCTTCAAAAAGGGTTGTTCCAATGGGAACTGAAATCACCTTGGCTGTCATGATTTTCTTAACTTGAGTAATCATAAATCCCTCCTTGAGATGTTTTAAGCACTCTCAATATAATCATATCGCATACCGAAAGCCAGACTTAAAAAAGAGTTCCGTGTTCTTTTATTTTGAGTACTGTCTCATTGTGAAAAATGAAGCCTTTTTGGGAATTTTTGACCGATGTCAGGGAATTCTTGAATGAGACATAATAGCTCAAATTGTTTTGTATTTGAACTTACGCGGTGTCAGTTTTGGACTGAGGATTGCTGCTCTGTACTGTAAGAAATGAGGGAGGCGGGACGTATGTCAAATACTACGAATGTCTTTAATTGGGACAAAGCAAAATTCACTACGCTTGTGGATTCAATGGATCATGAACATGAAGGGCTCATCAATCTAATGAATCAACTATACAGAGAGAATGAGGCCAATGCGGGGAAAGCTCAACTTATGAAGACTCTCCAGCAGTTAGGTGCGAAAACAAAAGATCACTTTGCTCATGAGGAAAAATTCTTTTCGAGTTTGTCCAACTACAGACTAACGGATCCCCATAAGAAAATTCACCAAGAGCTGCTAAATCGTTTTCAAGAGCATGCTCAAAACTTTATTCAAGGTTCCGCTACAAAACTTTCAGATGACTTCTTTACCTTTCTTAAGGTTTGGCTATCCGCCCATATTTGCGGAGTAGATCGCAAATATGGGGAAGCGGCTCAAACGAAGTCTGCCTAGGCGACCTTATTTAAACCAAATTCATTCATCACATCACCAGCAGACTCTTTCGGAGTTCTGCGAGTGGTGTATTTTTCTGTGGGGCTTTGGTAGGCAGCACCATCGATAATCTTTTGAAGCTCAGCTACGGTTTGGGCAAGAACTTGGGCTTGACCTGAGAGTTCATTGGAGGAAGCTGAAATTTCCTCTGAGGCGGCATTATTTTGTTGGGTGGCTTGATCGAGTTGATTCATGGCCTTTGATATTTGATTCATGCCAAGGCTTTGTTCGCGGCTTGAGTGGGCAATTTCCTCACTTTTTGTTGCAACTACTTTAAGAGATTCAAACATCGTTGTCATGAGGGTTCGACATTCACTCCCCAAGGAGACTCCTTCTTGAGTTTTAGAAACGCTTTGGCGTATGAGGCCCCCAATTTCATTGGCAGAGGTGGCACTTTTTTGAGCCAATCCTCGAACGGCCTCTGCTACAACAGCAAATCCGCGGCCTTGATCTCCGGCCCGTGCAGCCTCGACGGCCGCATTGAGTGCGAGTAAGTTTGTTTGGAAGGCAATATCATCAATGACTTTAATAATATCGGTGACTTGACTCGCACTCTGAGAGATTTCCTCTAGAGATTTAAGAAGTTCTTCGAGTTTGACTTCACTCATTTGAGCTTCTTTTTGAGTTTTTTGGCTCATTTCAAGAGAAAGCTGGCTGTTTTGGTCTGTAACCTTTCCTAGGGAGCTTAGTTCCTCGAGTGAGGCGACAGTTTCTTGAATAGAGGCAGCTGTTTCTGAAGATCCAGATGCGACTTCTGTTGAGGCAGCGGATAACTGTTCACTCGAGGAGGCGAGTGTGGCTGAGCTTTGGGTTAAATTTTCGGTCGCACTATTTAGACTCTTGAGTAAAGAGCGAAGTATAATCGTCATCAGAACAAGGGAGACCAGAATTCCTATAATTCCAGTTGCTGACATGACGAAGCGAGCATTAGATGTGGCTCGATTATCAGTGACAATGCCTGCAGCGACTTCTTTTCCTAAATTAGTATTCAACTCGTCAATAGTTTGAGTAATGTTATCAATTTCGGGGCGTATTTTTTGATTGAAGCGACTTTGGATTTCAGAAAATTTTTTTTCATCTGGCTTTTTTTGTAAGGACTGAACAAGATAGGTTAAGTCTTTTTGGAGACGGGGCCAGCGATTTGCAATTTTAGAAAATATTTTCTGACCTTCGTCAGATTGAGGCAACTTGAGGTATTTTGCCTTGGATTGGTCAAAGAGGTCTATGTCATGAAGGGTTTTTTCGGTCCCAAGGTTCAGCTCGTCCAGATTTGTGTGGTCAATCATAGCTGTGAGAGTCCAGCGAGCAATGGAGTGTGCAGCCGATTTCATTTCTCCGCTTAATTGTACAGCAGGAAGAAAAACTTGATTGCTTTGGTCAATATTCTTTTTAAAAATAGAAGTGGTATACTCTGATATAAAGAGGCAGGTAATAAGGGCAAGTGACGGGATGGCGGCTATTGTTAACAGTTTAAGTCGTATACCAGTGATCCATTTTTTCATGCTTCCTCCGGTTAGAGTTATTTATTTAAATTTTTATTTAAGGCGACTACATCTTCGGTAGAAGTTAAAGATAAGATGAATTTATTTTAATGTGTTTTATTTTGAGATATTTTGAAGGTCTTGGAGAATATGCCAAATCAAAACGATCGAGCTGGATTGAAAAAAACAAGTTTCCTATGTTCTTTAAAAAAGAGTTTGAACCCGACTGTTATTAAATTGGGGACCATATCTTTTTTTGGAGATGTAGCCAGTGAGATGCTGTATCCGATTACGCCTCTTTTTCTCACAGGTGTATTGGGAGCGTCCATGGCCTCCATGGGATTTATTGAAGGAGTGGCCGAGGCTGTCTCAGCTTTGCTTAAAATATACGCAGCCCATTGGTCGGATCGATTAGCTAAAAGAAAACCTTTTATAGTGGCAGGGTATATTCTCAGTTCGTTGGCAAAACCTTTAACGGGTTTTGCTCAGATTTGGCCTCATGTTCTATTGGCGAGATCCATGGATCGAGTGGGTAAAGGCTTAAGAACCGCTCCGCGTGATGCTCTTTTATCAGACTCAGTTGAAGTCTCCCAAAGGGGGACGGCCTTTGGTTGGCATCGTTTGATGGATACCCTAGGGGCCACAGTGGGTCCCTTGCTTGCTATTCTTTTACTGACTCTTCATCCAAACAACTTGCGGGATATTTTTTATTGGGCTTTTATTCCAGGACTGATCACCATCGCCATAGTGCTTTCAATCAAGGAACCTTCAAAGCTTCAAAAAAGTAAAAATAACTGGGAAAATCCTTTTAAGGCGTGGAGAAAGTTTCCGACTCAATTTAAAACTTATATGATGGCATGGGGTCTTTTTAATCTGGGAAACTCCAGTGATGTTTTTCTTCTGATGAAAGCCAAGGCGGTGGGGTTCTCTACAATTTGGGTAATTTTACTTTATTGTATTTACAATCTCGTTTATGCACTTTCCAGCCCTCTTTTTGGTCAGCTCTCTGATCGAATTGAAAGAAAAAAAGTTTTAACTATCGGGCTGATGATTTATGCAGCTGTGTATTTGGGATTTGCTCAGGTTCATGTCAAATGGCACTTTTGGATTTTGTTTATCATCTACGGACTTTATATGGGAGCCACTGAAGGAGTGGGGAAGGCCTTAGCCGTCGATTTTTCTCCTAAAGAATTTAAAGCAACGGGAATTGGAATTTTAGGGGCCGTGACGGGGCTCTGTGCGATTTTATCCAGTAGTATTGCTGGGATTGTTTGGGATCAGATGGGGTCTGCCTGGACATTTTATCTAGGCGCCCTATTTTCTGTTTTGGCTATTTTCGTTCTTTTCAAAGTTTCATCTTTCAAAAAAGCTGAACTCTGAATAGGCTCAAAAGTCTGATAATGCGTGAGGACCTATGGACATTTCACTGTCGAACATCCTAGTTAGTTTAGAATCTCCCTCTGGAGTGAAGAAAGAACTCTTTAAGGTACCGAGCTTTCAAATTCAATCTGGGGAAAGGGTATTACTGAGGGGGGAAAGTGGTCAGGGTAAGACAACATTCCTACATTTACTGGCGGGTCTTTTTTTACCAGACCAGGGGTCTGTGAAGTTGGGATCACATGAACTCACTCAGATGAGTGAAGATGAACGCTCACTTTTTCGTCGTCAGCATATTGGGATGGTCTTTCAAAAATTAAACTTAATCGAGTACATGACAGTATTGGAAAACATTGAACTTTCGTCTGCGCCTCAATTAGAAAAAAATGAAGTGGCTAGAAAAGCTTTAAGTCAGGTTGGTCTCGAAGGGAGAGAGAGGGATCTGGCTTCTGTTATGAGCTTGGGTGAGCAACAACGAGTCGCGATTGCAAGAGTGCTCGCGAGTGAACATTCACTTGTTTTTGCGGACGAACCGACATCGAGTTTAGACGATCGGAATACACTTGAAGTTATGGACCTTTTGACTCGCTCTTGTGAAGGAAAAACACTTCTTGTTGTGAGTCATGATCATCGGATAGAAAAATATTTTTCGCGTCATATTCATTTTGGAGATTTTACTTCATGACATCTCTGCAGTTAGCTTGGATCAGTCTCTCAAGGCATCGTCTAACAACATTAACAGTTATCATTGCGATGAGTTTGTCTGTAGCTTGTGGTGGATTGTTACTCCGTTTGTATCGACTTTCGGAATCACGCTTTGTGACCATGGGAATCGGAGGGGATGCTATTGTCGGAGCGAAAGCGGGAAGTTTTGATATTCTTTTGGGGGCTTTGAACGGTGAGGAAAGAAGCGGGCACTATTTACCTTTTAAATTATTCCAATCCTTGCGTGAAGAGCAAACAGTCCATTTCGAAGATGGGAGGTCCTCAACTCCGTCGTCGATACAATCGATAATCCCCGTTCTTTATTATGCGCACTTTAAAAAATATCAAGTGATGGGAACAGATAGTTCTTTTATTCAAAGACCTCGGCGGGAATCTTTAACTTTGCGAGAGGGCGCCTGGTTTTCTCAACCTGGAGAAATTGTGCTTGGTGCCGCCGTCGCAGACTCACAAAAAGTGAGAGTGGGGGAAACTATTACTCTTCATGTTGATTCAGATAGCTCAGAAACAGAGTCTTTAAAAGTGGTGGGCATTTTATCGCCGACACATAGTTATTGGGATCAAGTTCTCTACACATCTATCGATCAAGCTCAGCAGACTCTCGCTCAATTTTTTAAAAAAACAGGTCAGTCTACCATTTGGGGTTCTCAAGTTCTTCAGTATTTTTTGGTTTATTTGAACGCTTCAGGATTTTCTTCGTTTGAGTCTTTGATTAATCAACGCACAGTAGGACAAGTTATTCGAGTGGAAGACACCAAAGAGGAACTGCAGCAGTTATCGAGTGCAGGACGAGATATTGGATTCCTGGTGACACTTTTTATTATGATGATGGGAGCTTTGACGGTTAGCTCGATGTTGATTGCTCGTTTTGAAGGTATGTCCTTACAGTTGGCTGTATTGCGAGCCTTGGGTTATCGAAAGAGAGAACTGGCTTCATGGCTTTTGTGGGAAGGCATTCTTCTTTCTGGAATAGGTGTTTTTTTTGGAGCCTTACTCGATGAGGGGCTTTTACCTCTTTTTCGTGAGTGGTTGGGGTCAGCTCTTCCCCCTGCGGATCTTGTGGCGAGCTCTTTAGCGTGGAGTGCTCCAGTTTGGTTTGTGGCCATCGGAGCGACTCTGCTTGCGGTGTTTATTCCCATTTTGCAAATGGCTCGTCAAAACATTCACGCCGCCCTGAGGGGTTTGTAAACCCAAAGGGCTTGTGGCACTATACTACCACTGCATGCGAGAGCGAAATTGATCAAAAAAGTCAGGATTGTGCTTTTGGGCTGATTCTAAAATATCCTTTACTTGATCAAGGCTTGTAAACATTAGATTCATTTTTTTATCTTCTAGTTTTTTAAGCTGAGTTTTGTATCGATTGACTTCGTGTCTATTGTATTGTCCTTTTGCCAGAGAGCGAAATAGCAAAACTTTAACGTCAGACTCTTCTTTTTTAATGATAGCCACTTTTGTTTGAGTCTCATTCATCACTTTCATAAAACGAGTTTTTTGTTCGGCCGTTAGATCGGGTGAAGTCATAATATCGAAGCGTCCTATCTGAGCCGCTTCTGATGTCGATTCAACTCGAGCGCTGGGGGGCTCTTGTTGTGTGGTTTCATGTTTGGGAGAGCTCGAGCAAGCGCTCAGAGTTAAGGTGGCCAGTGCTGAAAAAAAGTATAATTTAAATCCATGAGATGTCATGCTGATTCCTCCTCGTTTAAAACACGATAAGATGGGTTACGATAAAATTCTAGCTTTTCTTGAAACTTCTGCGAATCAGATATAATCCGGCTAAGACAACCGGGATACTGAGGAGTTGTCCCATATCGAGGGGCAGAGAGGCTTCAAATGGAACTTGATTTTCCTTGAAAAACTCGATGATGAAACGCGCTGTAAAAATAAGAACAAAAAGAAGTCCTGTTAAGAAGCCTGGGGCCTGTCGTAGTTTTTCTTTTTTGTAACAAGCGAGAAGAATTAGAAAGGTCGCAAAATAACAGAGGGACTCATAAATTTGAGTGGGGTGTCGCGGGAGAGAATCAACGCGAGTAAAAATAAAAGCCCAAGGGACTTGAGCAGGATGCCCAATGATTTCAGAATTAAAGAGATTTCCCAATCGTATGAAACTACCTGCAAGAGCAGTCGGGACCGCTATTCTGTCAAGAGCCCATAAATAAGAGGGAAGCTGAAGGTTACGAGTTGCTAAATAGGCAGCTATCAAAACGCCGATCACACCTCCGTGACTGGCGAGGCCGCCCTCCCAAATTTTGAAAATTTCAATGGGATGGGAAAGATAGTAACCGGGCTCGTAGAAAAGACAATGTCCCAGTCGAGCTCCGATAATAGTTCCGATGACAAGATAAGTGAGGAGTCGATCCAGTTTTAAGACATCAATATTTTCTTTTTTATACATCCACTTTTCGATATGAAAGCCAACAATGAAACCGAGAGCGAAAAAAAGCCCATACCAGCGTATAGTAAAAGGGCCTAACTCAAATATTTCCGGTTGTACGCTCCATGTAATCATATATTCCTTTTCTCTATATAAGTACCCGAATTAACACGACTATTTTTCCTTTTCAAGGGCGGAGCTATTCTTTCGTCTGGTTGCAGTATGATCATATGTCAGCCATTCTAAAGAGACATGTACAACAAGGAGGAAAGATCAATGCGTACGACATCTCAGAATCAACATCAATCTAGGGGCTTCGTTCTTCTCGCAACAGTGGCTTGCCTGATGATGGCTTGCTCCAGTTCAAGCAAAAAAAGCGAAACCCCATCCACTCCTTCTGCGGCTGAGGCTGCTCAAGCAGCGCCTGCGCCAGCAGAGAAAAGTGCGGCTAACCAAAACCAAATGAGCTGCACTCGTGATAAAGAAACTCGAACTTTAAAAATTGAAATGGTTGAGCCGAAGGGTTGTAAACTTTGGTATTCAAATTTTAAGTCAGATCAGCCCGTAGCCTCATCACGTTATTCAGATGAGCATTGCAAAAGTATTCGCGATCGTATTCAGAAGAAACTCGAAGCAGCAGGGTTTAAGT
>DAHVKR010000209.1 GCA_027320785.1 Bdellovibrionales bacterium | reverse complement strand
CTCATTCCTTGGCGCTAATGGCAGATGCTGGTCATAACTTGAGTGATGTTTTGGGGCTCTTACTCGCATGGGGAGCCACTGTTCTATCGATGCAAAAACCCTCTCGAGGCTTTACCTATGGTCTTCGAGGCTCTTCCATTTTAGCCGCTTTAGCTAATGCCATCATTCTTCTGATAGCTGTGGGGGGAATTGCTGTAGAGGCCATTCAAAGATTTCATAATCCAGAACCAGTCGCTTCGACGACGGTGATGATCGTAGCTTTTGTCGGAATTATTGTGAATGGATTGACGGCTTATCTATTTATGTCTGGGAAAGACTCAGATTTAAATTTAAGAGGAGCCTATCTCCACATGCTAGCCGATACCTTAGTTTCTGTTGGTGTTGTTGTGGCAGGTCTTCTGATTTATTACACGGATTCGAATTGGATTGACCCTGTTGTCAGTCTTTTGATTTGTATCACGATTATTTGGAGTACCTGGGGCCTACTTAAAGACTCTGTGAAATTGGCCTTGTCTGCGGTACCCAGTTCTATTGATCATGGTCGAGTTCTTCAGTTTCTTAAAAATCAAAAAGGTGTGACAGAGGTACATGATCTGCACATTTGGGGCTTGAGCACGACTCAAACGGCGTTGACCGTACATTTGATTATGCCCAATGGACATCCAGGTGATTCCTTTTTAAGAAGCCTAGCCCATGATCTAGAGCATGAGTTTAAAATTACTCATGTTACGATTCAAATTGAATTAGGTAATGATTCTGAGGTCTGTGCTTTGGCTTCGGATGAAGTCGTCTAAATATTTCGTCTAGTTTCTTTTCCACAATTATATCAATGACTTCAGACTGCCGATAGGTTTAGCGGGGGAACTTGATTTGATTTTGAAACCTCAATTAATAGCTATTATATTTTTTGTTTTTTCTTGGATGGGAACTATGCCTGTTCAGGCTCAAGAATCTGTTGGTGGTGTCGCTATTAAAGGTAACTTATTTGGACACTCTACGGCCGATTTTCAAAAAGGTGCTGGTAATACAGAATTTGTTATTCCAGCAGGCTCTGAGGGTGTTGTTTTGGAAACTGTTTTCTTTCCTAATACAGGAAATTATGGCGTTCGACTGAGGATCACAAAGGTTCCTGGGAAGCCTCGAAGAGGTCTTGCTAAGAAGGGCGATGAAACTTGGGTGTATTATTCTCCCAAAGAACCATGGCTTCATTTTACTAAGCCCAAAAACGCTAAGGGAAAGAAAGTAGATCCTGAAGAAGAAAACAGACCTGAAGTGGGCGATATAGTTCGTGCTGTGAAAGAAGGTACGGGATTTAAAAAAAAGAAAAACTCTTCGACAGAGGCGGACGGGTGTTCCACCTGTGAGTTTCGCTCAACATCATCTGCGCAGGATGGAAATTTAAAAGACCTTAAAAAAATTCAGGATAAGATTAAAACCTCCAGTCAGTCGGCTCCAGCCGGTTCGCAGTGGGTTAATTATCCTGAAGTTGCAAAATATTCTGATAGCTCAGAAGTAAAGAAAACAATTAGCTATGCGATGAGAAATAAACGGAGTCATATTGGGGACCCACCCAGATGTTATCACTATGTGAAAAGATGGATGTATAGAGGAGAACTTGTCGATCCAGAAGGAAAAATTGTTAATAGTCCTAATGCCAAGAATGCTGTACGAGATTTAAAGGAGCAGGGTTATATTAATATGATGGAAGATCCCCGCTATAAAGGACTGATTAAAAATCCAGATGACGCACCTAAAGGGGCCGTACTGGTTTATCGCAATACTCGAAACGCTCACCATCCGGGTCATGTTGAAATTAAAACAGATTGGGGAGATAATGGTGGTTATGTTGCTGAAGTCTACAGAAAAAATAATCAACCTCTGATCAATCGAGAGTTAATTGGGGTAATGATAGAGGAGTCATTGTGAAAAAATTTATTTTATGCTTTTTTTCATTGTTCTTTATCAGCTTATCTACTCAGGCGATGACAGTTGTGGAAGGCTATAAGAAACTCCAAAGTTATTCTTATAAAGATTTGGAAGTGACAAAAGATCAAAGTGAAAAAGTCGTAGGACAAAAAACATCTGAAATGTTGAATACGATTGATCAGTGTGTTGCTTTAGTTATGAAGGAAAAAGGAAATGTTCCTGCCGAATTTATGGAAGAAATGGTGCGAGTAGCTGTTTTAACTTTTCAAAATGACCCCTTGGAATCTTCTGGAGAACTTCTTGTGCCCTTATACAAACAGTATAAACCTCTTTTAGAAAAAGCCATTGATCATTTGCCAAAGAAAAGTGCCAAAGATCTTCGTGAGAGGATTGAAGGCGCTATCTACGAAGAAATTCACGGCAACGGCTAAGATACTAGCCTAGTTTTCTGTGGGCGGCGCGACACTCTCAAGTTCTCCGAGACAATTTTTTCAATCAATCCCGACGCGGTTCTTAAAATACGTCAGCCATAGGTTGAGTGATTTAGTTTCGAAAAAGTTTGAATATGCTTAGCAGCCGCGGTTCCAGTCGGGATCGCGGCGAAGCTCTTCAAAGGGGTCAAACTTTGTTCGGCGTCGGTTCTCTTCACGGTTGTATTTTTTAATTTCTTCGATAGCTCCGAGGCCGTAGTTGAGAGCTTTTACATATTCGAGAGTTTTTTCTCCTTTAGAAAAACTTTTTCTTTTATTTTCAGCATAGTGACAGAAACTCAAATAATTTTGTCGAATTCCCTTTAGTTTTTTGCAAGATGAGTAGTCAGACCAAGAGAACTGAGCATAGAAGATAGTTCGCTTGGTAGGAAAAGGTATTTCCTTGTGTTCATTACGTAGAGCCTTACGAAGAGCTCTAGATGCAAGAACTTTTAGGACAGAATCGGCCCCACAAGATCTAAAAAGGGAATCATCTAATTGTCCATTTTTAGTTATTTCGAAATAAAGGTGAACCTTACCTGTATGGTCATACTCAGAAAGATAAGGCGAGTCCGAAATGGACTGATCTATTTCTTTCCAGAGAGCTTTTTCGAAGCGAATATCTTGAATACTGAGTTGATCAAAGTCGGTCATTTGATCGGGCACATATTTTTGAGAGTTTGTCCAAAGTAGAGGCTCGGAGGTATCTTCACTTTCTCGAGACGTCGTATGGCTGTTTAAGGACATTTTCCCAAGACCTAAGCTAATTTGTTTCCATGTGAGAGGCGTATGAGTCTGCCTATTTCGCGAGTTCGCAATAGGACCCTTTTGAGGGTGCCGCGATGGGGACTTTATCAGCGAAACCTGGAGAGTCGAATCAGCAGTTACTGGATTAAGAGGCGCTTGGTGGAAAAGTAAGAGGAAGAGCGTAGTATGGGCCAAGATGGAAATGAAAATAGCTTGTGCCAGCCTACTTTTTCGTAGGCAGCGCAGCATTGAGTTGAAGGGTGCAGCAAGGGGTTGCATCTTAGGCATTTCAGTCGTCATATAGCAGGGCTCTATGATAGTGTCATTTGAAACTCGGTCAATTTCGAAAAAAAAGGATTGAGATTTGAAGCTGAATTTTAAAACCTTTGTTATTGCGGTGACGACCTCCTTTCTATTGGTGGTCAGTATTATTGGATTCATGATTTGGAAAGCAGAAGAGCGTCCCACTTATGGGGGAAAT
>DAHVKR010000208.1 GCA_027320785.1 Bdellovibrionales bacterium | reverse complement strand
TTATTATTTTGAATATTGTTTCCACTGATCGTACAACTAAAGACACCCACAATCGAGACCGCTGCATATCCATCAGATCCATTTTGAGTCATTGTGTTGTTGGCTATGGTAATCGTTTTTTCACCGCCTGGATTTTGTCCACCGACGAATATCGCTGAACCTAAATTTGCAGTGATAACATTATCGTGAGCAGACACATTCTGAGTTCCAAAAGAAAGCCACATCCCAGCCCCTGTATTACCAGAAAGCGTATTGTTTTTAAATTCTCCGTTCGAAGAAGATGTATAAGCAATTCCAACAGCTCCGGCTGCACCTTCACCATTGTCATGGCTGCTGGAATTTTGAATCAAAACACTTTTGCATCCCCAGCATCCTATTCCATCTTCAATGGCATTACGGCTTTCAACTGAGTCAATCGTCAGTCCATTGAGATAATAACCATAAATCATGGCATCTGCTACATCACCATTTGGCCAAGCTGCGGGAGTTCTGTTGTTCTTGTTCCCATCAAAAGTTAGATTTTTTAAAACATTCCCACCACCTGTAATTGTCAGTGCTCGCGACTTTGTATGCGGCATTATCATTAAAACAGTCGAAGCCCCATCTCCTATGATCTGGATATTATTTTGTGTTATATAAAGCGCTGATCGAATTTGAGTGCCATTTGGATAAGTTCCAGCACTGACTCCAGAGACTCCACTTCCAAGCATATAGACTCCGGCTGGAACGTAAACAGTGTCTCCTGGTAAAGCTGAATCAATCGCACTTTGAATGGCAGCTGCATCATTCACAATACCATTTCCAATAGCTCCAAAGTTTTTAACATTGATTGTTTGCCCACCAAATATATTAACTTGTCCCAAAACCAAAGGACTAAGTCTGGTGCTATTTGAATCAAATTGAGATGCCATGTTCATAGGCACAGATGCTGTGGACAACTTGTAATTACAGCCAGCGATGAGAGAGATCAAGAACCACGCTGAAAGGACTTTATAAACCCTATGACTCCAGATGCGATGACCCCACTTCACGAACTCCCCCTTTTCGAAGACCCACTCATATTAGATGCAAGCTGAAAGCCATCAAATATTTTGATAAACATGAGTCTTTACAAGGAGGTATCAATACGAGACAGAGACCTAGTGTCGATAACTTGATGGTTGAATGTCTAATGTTTCAACAGCGTGTGCTCTTCAAATAGAATCATATTTTTAATTTTTATTTGCTAGATTAACAAGATTTTGCCCCGTTATTCGATGTACAGTCCATTCAGATTGAGGTTTTGATCCCAATGAAAGATAGAAATCAATGGCTCTTTGGTTCCAATTTAAAACAGACCACTCAAGACGCCCACAGTTTCTCTCTAAAGCTAATCGTGCTAAAAAAGATAGAAGCTTTCGACCCAAACCTAAACTTCGGAATTCAGGAAGGATGAAAAGATCCTCCAAATAAATTCCAGGTTTTGCCAAAAAAGTAGAGTAGTTATGAAAAAAAAGAGCAAATCCCGCGCGCTGGCCATTATAATCAATTAAAATGACTTCGGCCGAAGATGACTCTCCAAAAAGAGTTTCGCGCAACTTCTCTTCCGTTGCCTCAACTTCGAGCTCAAGCTTTTCAAATTCAGCCAGCTTTTGAATGAACTGGAGTATCGAGGGTACGTCATTTTCCTGTGCAAATTGAATGGATGATTTCATTTTTCCCCTTGCTATTTCTTGCAATCAAATGTGGAGGCTGCTCGCACGCCAGCTTGTTTGATGTTAATCACTAAGCGAGCTGAGTTGACATGACCTTGAGCCACTGTTGTTACTGACAAGCTTAACTCCACACCTTTGGCCTCTCCTGTATAGTTAGCACCATCCGGTTTTGTCACCGTACGAGCTTGAACATGCTCTGTTTTTTTATTTTTATCAAAAGCCATTAAGGTGCCAGAAGCATCCTTACAAATCGCGAGCGTATCAAAAAGACGAGCCGCAAAGTCCTGATCTCCCGGCTGGGGATTGGATGTACAGGTATAAAGGGTTTGGCTGCCTTTAGGGCAAATAGTCGCCGCCATGGAAGTCGTCGTTAATGCGAATAGAAATATGGTCAGAATCGTCTTCATATAACTTCTCCTTGAAGTCTCCTATCTAAGCCAGCAAAGACCAGTCCACAGATAGGCCACCTCCATACGGCTCTGTAGAGCCGTATTGTAAAAATTCTCGACAAAGTGACCCATATGGAAACTTTTTGATTTCTATTAAATCTACTATATAAAAGGGTCCAAAGGAGTTTTCTATGACTCTCAAAAAATGGCTTCTCTCTGTATTGAGCATTACTCTTTTCTTCACCGCCTCCCCTATCTACGCCAACACTCCAACCCCACTTCGAGATGTTCCCTACCAATTTGATTCGGTCAAGCTTCAAGCTTCCAAGGATCCCTTTCATTTCTTTCGATCTTTTGTCGATCTTTTCTATCTTGTCTATAAAGCCAATACCGACACCCTAACCCGTGTAACTCATCTGACGAATGCAGAGGGTTGGTGCGTGGGAGATGCTCACCCCGAAAATTTTGGTTTTCAAATTCAAGAAAATCGGAGCACTCTTTTTACGATGAACGATATGGATGACTCGGGTCCTTGTCCTGTGGTTTTAGATCTCTATCGATTTTTAGTCAGCATACAACTTTATAATCCACAGATGGATATCTCACCCCTTATCAGAGCCTATGCTCAAGGATTAGAAAGTCAAAACTATTCAGTTCCTTCTGTGATTCGAAGCATGCAACAAGAATCACTTCAAAAAGGAATAGATCCTAAATCTAAGAAAATTAAGAAAAATCATTTTATCAGAACAGGTGAAATGGAAGAAGTTTCAGAGGAAACTCGTTCTGAAATCATTTCGAAGCTCAGTTCCTTTCTTTCGGTATCTCCAGCTCAACTGCAAGTTTACGATATTGTGAAAACAAGCAAAGTGGGTGGAGGATCCAGTGGTCTGACAAGATATGAAATACTCCTCAATATCGAAAATCAACTTCTACATCTTGAATTAAAAGAGCAGGTCACTCCGGCCATTTACCCTGTCTCCAACTCCATCCCCGATACATTGGATCGAATTAAAAATACTCTCCTGATTGATCAAGGCTCTCAAGCTTCCCGATTTTATGGAGTTCTGCACATCCAAAACAGGATGATGCTTCTCCGCCCTCGCTTTTCAGGTGATGTGGGAGTCAATTTAGACAAAAATTCGAATTCAGAAAACGCCAGCATCATCAACTTTGAAGCCTACACGCTTGGACTGCTTCACGCTCGCTCTCTGGGATCTGCACGAGCGGCTCAACTGGAATCAGAACTCCGACAGACATCTCTTCAAGACTGGGAATCCGAAGTTTCTTCCATGGCTCACTACATGATCGATAAAAGCCAAAGCCTCACATATAAAGAGGCCACCAGCCCAGAAGATAGCACTAGTAACGAATAAAGCGTTTGGCGATCCAGACAGGGCCGATTAGCAAGAAAAAGATATCTTTAAAGAATGAGGGTTTTTTGCCCTCAATATGATGACCCATAAACTGCCCGATCCAGGCCACCGCAAAAATTCCTAACCACAACTCCCAACCTTGATGACGAAGCCAGTAAATCCCAAAAAGCATGGGGAT
>DAHVKR010000207.1 GCA_027320785.1 Bdellovibrionales bacterium | reverse complement strand
CACCTCCCAGTCGTGTACTCTTACTCGCTTGTCCTGACCTCAATCAAATCATGCAGGTTTTCCAAACCTTCAAAGAAAAAACACAACTGGTCGCCTTTGAGTTTTTCTCTGACATCGCTCTGGGTTATGTCCAAAAATCCACTCATCTTCCCGACCCCCTGCCCTCAAAATCTGCTTACTATATCGTAGCCGAAGTGGAGTGTCCGTTTGAGGCTGAAGAGGAAAAAATTCTTTCTGTTTTTGAGTCTTGTCTCGAGAATGGCTGGATTGCGGATGGGGCTATGGCTCAAAGTGGACAGCAGGCCACTGACTTCTGGAGATACCGAGAAGATATCAGCGAGTCCCTCAGTGGTCGCTCCCCCTATAAAAATGATGTATCCGTTCGTATTTCCCGAGTCCCTCATTTTGTCACAGACTTAGAAGGCATTTTGAAAAAGAACTATCCTACTTGGGAAGTGGTTTGGTTTGGTCATATTGGAGATGGAAATCTTCATATCAATATCCTTCGTCCCGAAGGAATGACAAAAGAGGAATTCGTTAAAGAATGTCAAAAAGTGGATCGTCTTGTTTTTGAAGCCGTTCAAAGACAGAGTGGCAGCATTTCAGCTGAGCATGGCGTGGGCTTGACGAAAAAACCCTTCCTTTCTTACTCGCGAAGTCCCGAAGAAATCGCCATCATGAAGGGCATTAAGAAAATTTTCGACCCTGATAATATCCTGAACCCTGGAAAAGTTTTTTAAAAACTTCTTTTAGTTTTTCCAGGGAGGTGTATTTCCCAATTCAGATTCTGGATTTCGATCCAAATCAATCAATCGATCCCATTCAGGCTGCAAAAGATCTTTTTGTTCTTCCAAAGCCATAGGCAATGACTCTACTCGTGGCTGAGTACAGTGATCATAAGGACCCACCGTATGAGACGAACAAACCGAAAACCTATCCACGCTTGAGTCAGCCTCTTGAGACTTCTTCCAGTTTTCAACTGTCATTGGACCTGTGGGGTCAATAGCAGGGTCCAGCACGTAGGCCTGATTTCCAACTCGATAAAGTGGAACTACATGATACCACCAACGCACAACCCCTTCTGGGTGATTGAAAGTCTTCACGGCTAAATCACCAAAGCTGAAAAATTTGAGAGGTACAGGGAGGCCCGCCTGCTCTGTAAAATCAAGCGCGAGCTCGGCGCGAATATAACAACCATCATCTGGATAAAGCCACGAAAGTCGTCGCTCACTCAGAGGACCTGGAAGACCTTGAACAAACTTCGAGTCCCGCACAAATAGAAAAATCTGATTGAGTCTTTCGATTGAGCCCACATCAGGGGCTTGAGAAAAATCCATTTTATCTAATCCCGCCGCATGATCCAAAGCGCTTTGACCATAGGGGCGAACCTGGATAGTCACTCCACTTTCTAAGGCATGACGAGTGAGAGCGTGTTGAAAGCTCTCTTGAGGATAACGAACTGCCGATACCCCACCCGCTAAGGCAAAAGAAAAAAGCCCACTGATCAGCGACGCCCATAAGACCTTCAGCAACACCTTATACCACCCGTGTTTTAATACTGCGTTTTAACTTTTGAATCTCTTCAGCCAGAGACTCCGCATGTTTTGTTTCCAAATCCATGATGAGATACCCTATACTCTCGTCTGTCGACAAGGCCTGAGATTGAATGTTAGCTTGCGCTTCCGAAACAATCCCATTGATTTCGCCTAAGACCCCTGGCTCATTGCGATGAATATTTAGAATTCTCTTGGTGAGGTTCGTTTTAGATAGGTCAACCTGGGGAAAATTAACACTTCCCAGAGTCGATCCTAAAGATAGAAATTGACAAAAGCTTTCGGCTACTTCCAACCCAATCGCATACTGAGCTTCTTCGGTGCTTCCCCCGATATGAGGAGTTAAAATGACATTCGGAAGTTCCTGCAGCGCAGACTCAAATCTTTCTTTATTGCTAGATGGCTCTTTAGGAAAGACATCAATGGCACAACCGACCAAATGCCCTGATTTTAAAGCCTCCACAAGAGCTTCTATAACAACGACGGTTCCGCGCGAAGCATTAATCAGGTAAGAACCTTTCTTCATCGCCTTGAACTCTGCCGGCCCCATCATATCTTTGGTTTGTGGGGTTTCAGGCACGTGGAAGCTGACGAAATCAGCTTCCTGTAAAACCTCTTCTAAACTTCGCATAGGGCGAGCATTTCCTAGGGGAAGCTTCTTCACAATATCATAAAAAATAACATTCAAACCCATGCTCTCGGCTAAAATGGAAAGTTGGCTACCAATATGACCATAGCCCACAATGCCAAGAGTCTTACCACGTACTTCATGAGCTCCTTCTGCAGACTTCATCCACTCGCCTCGATGGGCACGCGTATTTCGGTCTCCCAACTGCCGGGAGAGCGCTATCATCTCTGCAATCACAAGTTCTGCGACAGAGCGAGTATTAGCGTGTGGAGCATTGAAAACAGGGATACCCGCCATCTTCGCAGACTGAAGCCGAATTTGATTGGTTCCAATACAAAAAGCCCCTACCGCTAAAAGGTGAGGACAGGATTTTATAACCTTGTCCGTGATTTCTGTCTTGGATCGGATTCCTAACATCTGATATTGGCTCAGCATTTTAATCAACGAACTCTCATCTGGAGATTCTTTGATTAAGTCAACATGATAGCCTGCATTTTCAAGACGTTCTTTAGCCACTGTATGGATATTTTCAACTAAGAGAATTTTCGTTTTCATGATGTCTTTAGTCATCCCACTAAAAACATTTGAACGCGACACGTAACGTGATGCAATAAGGCTCGTCTAACTAAATAATGAAAGGAAAAATAGAGTGATGACTCCCATTCAAGAATTTTCCCTTCTCTTTGTCGATGATGACCCTCTTCTTCACCAATCCCTCAAACTTATTATGCCTAAACAATGGCGTGTGATTAGTTGCCAAAACCCCGCACTCGTTCCTTTCGATAAATTTTTTCATTTGGCTTTTGTGGATATGCATATGACTCCCCATTCAAATCGAGCTGAAGGGCTTGACGTCATCCGAACACTCTCAGAAAAGCAACCGCAACTGGAGATTGTAGCCGTGTCAGGAGACTGGAGTCGCGATCTCATGGAAACAGCCCTCAAAAAGGGGGCTCAAAAATTTCTCGGTAAACCTTGGCAGACAGATGAGGTTCACACTCTCCTTGAAAAGGTTGAAGCCCTCTGGAAGATTCGAGTGGCTGGACAATTTTCTCCTCAAACAGTTTGGATCGGAAACTCCTCTCTCTCTCAAGAGCTTAAAAAAAATCTGGCTCACTTAAAGGGCGAGACCACTCCTGTTCTTATCGAAGGTGAAACCGGAACTGGAAAAGAAGTGGTGGCTCATATTCTTCACGAACAAGAACCCGAGAGGCCCTTTATTCCTGTTAATATTGCTGCCATTCCTGAAAATCTTTTTGAAAGCGAGATGTTTGGACATGTCAAGGGAGCCTTCACAGGCGCTGATCAAAATAAAATTGGTCTGATCGAAGCGGCTCATGGCGGGGATCTTTTTCTAGACGAAATAGAAGCCTTCCCCCTTCAGCATCAAGCTAAACTTCTACGCTTTCTTGAGTCTGGCGAAATACGAAAGGTTGGCGCAAAAGAAAGTCAGCGTATCCAAACTCGTGTCATCGTCGCATC
>DAHVKR010000206.1 GCA_027320785.1 Bdellovibrionales bacterium | reverse complement strand
ATGAGCAGGGGCAGCCCATGGAAATGGATGTCATTGAATCCAAATATTTTAAATTTATTAAGTCAAAGGTCTAGAACTCATAAACATGTCTCATCTTAAGACAAGTCAGCTCTAAATCTAAGTCTAAAAAGCCGATAATAAAGCGTGGCTGAAGTCGGTTTTAAAATCCTTATTATTGAAGATGATGCGAGCTTAGGGGCGACCCTTCGGGAAGCTCTTACGCGTAAGGGTCACTTTGTTTTCCATGTCGCAAAGCCTGATGAAGCCATGCAGCTCATGACAAAACAAATATTTGATTATATTTTAGTCGATTGTCTTCTGCCGCAAATGACAGGGGTTGATCTCATTAAAAATATTAAGGCAGATCTGCCCGAGGATAGCGCCACTCATTTCTTACTTATGAGTGGTATTTATACAGATAAGGCTTTTCAGCAGGACTCTCTTAAAGACACGGGAGCTATTGGTTTTTTAAAAAAGCCATTCCCTCTTGATGAGCTGGATCAGTATATCAAAAAAGCAGATATTCCAGCAGCTCCTCAACAGCAAGAAAGTCCTCGAAAGAGGCTCTATGAAATATTCGAAAAGGAAAAGGTTTCACCACGTCAGAAAAGAAAATTAATTGAGTCTTTAGAAGAAGTGGATGGCTATGACCTACCTTTTATTTACAGCTTATTAGCTGAAACAAAAACATCCGGACATCTTAATATTTTTTCTGATAGCGGAAGTGTTTCGGGTGTTACTTTTTACCAAGGCGAGATTGTGGGAGTGGATGTTGAGGATCAGTCCACATTCTTAGGTAATATGTTGATCCAAAGCGGTTATTTAGTTCCACAAGATCTGAAGGAAGTTTTAAATGACAAAAGCCCTCGTCGTATTGGCCAGAAGCTTATAGAGGCCTCGAAATTGAGCCCCCATGCCTTTGACTTGATTTTGAATGAACAAATGAATGTGCGTCTTACGAAGACTATTACTGATGGGAAAGTTCGTGTGAACTTTGTCTCAACAGAAGTTGAGGAGACGAGCCCCGCTATAGATGCCGATCAGCTTCTAGTTTACTTGCATGATTGGGTGGCTTCGAAAATTCCCCTGGCGTGGCTTGAGTCACTTTATTTGATGTGGTCAGGTCAGAAGATATTAAAGAGTTCTCAGTGGAATATAGAGCACCCTGTTTTCAAAACATCTTTTTTAAAAAGGCTCAAAGATTTGCCACAAAAAATTGAGCAAGGGTCTAACATTAACGATCTTTTGGAGATTGAGGGATATGATGCGACTTCTGTGTACAAGGCTCTACATTTACTTCTTTTGAAGGGCCTCATTATATTCTCATCAGAGAGGGTTGCATTTGATGCAACAGCTCAGCGAAAACATATCAAAAAGCTTCATGAGCAAATTAAAGGAAAAGAGTCCGGTGAAGTTTTAGAGCTTTTCAATGAGTTGTTGGCGAACAAGCCGGAAACAGATTGGCTCGATGAACTCATGAGGTTTGTGGGACCTGCCCCTCAAGATCCAGAGCTTTTGAAGCTTTGGCAGTCTGTAAAGGACAAATTTGATAAAGCTTTGAGAATACATTGGTCTGAATCCAATACTCAGGTGACGGTTATCAAGAAGGAAGAAAATAATACAGAGAAGAAAATTAAAGCCATTCGTATGATTGATGAGGCGAAAGCTCAACTACAGCTGAATCGCTTCCCAAAAGCTCTCGATTTGTTGGATGAGGTTAATAAGTTATATCCTCAGGCTGCCGGTTTGCGAGTGTGTAAGGCTTGGGCCCAGTTGGGGACTCTAGATCCTGCTAAATAACAATTTCAACTAAAAGAAATTGAGTTGGATCTGATGCAAATTCCACCTGACGAAAGATACGATGCTCTTTATCCATTTGTGATGGGACTCTATCAAAAAGCAAAAGGTGATTCAGTTAATGCTCGTAAATCCTTTGAGAAGGCGCAAGCCATGGACCCTAGTTTTATTGCAACAAAGAGAGAATTAAGCTTATTGGACGCGGCTCGAAATGCTCCTAAGCAAGATGTTTTCAATATGGATTTAAAAGATGTTGTTGCCAATTTCTTTAAAAAGAAAGCGGGATAGTTTAGAAAATAACGACCCAGGCGCCCTCAACGTAAAGGCCTGATCTTTTTTCAAAAGCATTTTCAGTATAAGCCCCCAGTGTATAGCGAAGCTTAGTTTGATTTTTAAATGGTTGGTAAATCTTCCATTGGAAATCACTACGTGTTTTAAAATTAAAATGACTGGATTTAGCAGGAAGAGATTGTTTAATTGAAAGCTCTTGCCAGTCAAATGAACTCATTTTTTTAAATGCATGTCCCATCCATCCGATATAGGGTGCTGTTGTTTGAAGGCTAGATGACTGAAACGTCCAAGTTTGGAGTCCGAGACCAATGAAGAAAGAAGGATCAATGAGCTGTAACCCCGGTGTGATTCTCCATGTAGCATTGAGTTCATTTAAAATTGTTTTGGTCTTTCCAGTCAGATCTTGATTATATCGAATACTGAGTCCAGCTCTCTGCTGACTGAGGTGAGGGATAAGAGGCAAGGACTGAAACCACATTTAGGCTTCAGCTCCTAAGTAGAGAGTACTTTTATAGCTATTGAGGCCACCATAGAGTTCAAGTCTATTCGAACGTACGCGGGAAAAAGAGTAAGCGGCGGTATAGGCCTCTCCTTGATCAGCTACTTTAATTGTTTCGACTTTGTCTTGGCCGACAGAAAGGTTTTTAAGAGACCATGTAAAGCGATTTCCGATGACAGCAACATCAGAGGCGGAATTATCTGGTTGGGGTGTACCTTTTTCAGGGTTCCAGCCGCGCAACTCGAGGCTGGTGGCATAGGATTGCTTAGGGCTTGTTTTATCTAAATATAAGCGGTTCGCTTCAATTGGAAGGGGGCCATTGACTATAAATTCTTGTCGGAGTGGAACTTTACCTTGTCCTAATATGTAAACAAGAGCGCGATCTTTTCGAAGAGTCACTTTCCAAACTCCCTCTTTCAAAATTTTATAGTGAGAGGGAGCTAGGGGGTAAGGACCCTTGATAGTTAAAGCCATAAGATTATCATTGAGTCCAACGACATCCTGGAAATCGAGAGCCACACTTTTTGTATCCATTTTAAATTCAGCGCCAGAAGCTGAAATTGCACGGAAGGAGAGGCTTTCCTTCTCATCATTCAAGAAGACGATTCCATGAGGAGTGACGGATCGACCATTCAGTTGTATATAGGGCTTGCGAAGAGCTTGAGTTCTTTCGGCTCGCAATCGATGACCAGCTCCCTTTATGATCATCTCAGGAGAGCAAATTTCTATTCCCGTATCCAACTCATAATCACTGACGCAGAATTTAAAAAAAGACATGCCAAATAGTTTATTCACTAAAAACTGCGCATTTTGTAAGGTCAACGAGTTTTGTTTTTCAGAAATAGGGGCCGACCAGATCGAGACACCCGAAGGATTAAGAAGGGTCAGAGTTCCTTTTTCTATGATGTTGTGAGGCCATATAAATTGTATTTGTGGATGAGAGTCGACGGTGTTGACCACAAAAGCAAACTGTGAAGTATCAATAATTTGATTTCCTAATAATAAGCGATAGGCATCACGTAAACTGTATTCAAACTTTTGAGGTAAAGGCAGGACATGGTTGAGGGGAATGGGGAAAGCAAGAGGG
>DAHVKR010000205.1 GCA_027320785.1 Bdellovibrionales bacterium | reverse complement strand
GAAATCTGAATAATTAGATCGATGGCCGACTGAACCTGAGCCACAAGGGCTTTTTCGCTGATTTTAGCATCGCCCCCCTGAGCCAGAGCCTCGAGACGGACAATGGCATCTTCGGGTGAGTTTGCATGGACTGTTCCGAGGCAACCTTTGTGTCCTGTATTCATCGCATTAATCAACTCAAGAGCCTCACTTGAGCGAACCTCGCCCACAATAATTCGGTCTGGTCGCAACCGAAGTGATGACTTCACAAGATCACGAATTGTGACTTCACCATTTCCATGCTGATCGGCCATGCGAGTTTCGAAAAAAACGACATGCTCATAATCAATCTGCAACTCACTGGAGTCCTCAATCACAATCAGCCTTTGTCCTTTAGGAATCCGCGAGGAAAGTAAACTGAGAAGAGTGGTTTTTCCAGAACCCGTTCCACCTGAAACGATAATGTTTTTTCCCAAAAACATGCAGATATCAAGAAAGCGTGCTGCGTCTTCATTCAGCGCACCTGTCTTAATATATTCAGCTAAAGAAATTTTTGATTTTGTAAATTTACGAATGGAAACTGTCGTTCCATTGCGAGCACAAGGAGGAATTACCACGGCAATTCGCGATCCATCTGGGAGACGAGCATCTAAACGAGGCTCGTTATCATCAATTCGCCTTCCTACGCTTTGAGCGATCGAAGTGACAGCCGCGCGCAAAGAATCCTCATCAGGGAATTGAAATGGTGTCTTCTCCATTTTTCCCTGTCGTTCCACAAAAATACTGTCAGGTCCATTAATCAGGATTTCAGATACAGTCGGATCATCAAGCAAAGAAACAATAGGCGCCAAATTTTGATGAATTGTATCTTTGAAAATTTGCGCCTGATTCACGTTCAACCTCTCCTACTTTGAAGCGGGTTTTCTTTGTGAGTCGATAACAATAAGACGTCCGCGATAAGATGTTTCTGGGCAGTGAAACGTATACTCTCCCGTTTTTTTCGGACTGATCTCAAATTCTTTATCGACCGCGAAAGGCGTGCTGTGACTTTCAGCAAAGTCATCCATAATAAAACTGATGTTCTTCTTATCCGAGTTCACATTCACAAGATGTATTTTGTAAACATCACCCTTTTGAACCACTACATTTTCAGGAACAAAACCTTTATCCGTATTGAGGATCACGATATCATGAACAGGTTGCAGATTGGGCAAGATTTGCTCAACCGAAAATCCTGAAGAAACCGTTTGCTCACTCGCAGGCAGTCGATTCTGATCAGAAATTCTATCGAAATCGAGCTTTCTCCGTGACATATCGACTTCCCAAGCCTGAGCAAAGGATCCTAATAAAAGAAGTGTCACAAAGCCGATTTTAATGAAGTGTTGCGCGGTCTTGAAACTCACAGAACTCACGAGCGACCTCCAAAGCTAAAAAGTTGACCGATTTCACATCCATCATTTTTAAAAGCTCTACCATTTGATTAAAATTGCCTCGGCAGGCATTCATGCATTCACAGATGGAGTGGAGTCTATGAGGCTCTTTTTGCATTTCCTCGCTGACCTCTTGCCAATCCATTTTCAAAATAGGATCAATAGCTCCGACAGTAAAAAGCGCATCGAAAACAAGCTGTAAATTTCCTTGCAAGTACATATATCCTCCGAAATTCCTTTTCAGTGATGTGTACTTCTCTTCGGAATCAGCTAAAAAATTCTTGAGCCGAAATGAGACAAACAGGACTCAAGATGAGTCCTGAATTATCGAATTGGTTTTATTTGGATTCGTTGCTAGATGAGGGTTTTTCAGCAGAGGCAGCCTTTGCAGCTTTCTCTTCCTGGGCTTTTTGCTGATCAAGCTTGTCAATTCCTACTAGAATCTCGTCTGCGATCTCAGAAGGTGACTTAGCATCAGGGAAACCCCGCACCCTTCTTTCATTTTGAGCTTTGTCCGAGATTTTAATATTCGCTTTTTTGATTTTTTGGAGCATTTTTCTTTCAAAACCGTCTTCCTCTTCAGCTAAGCGACGATTATCTGCCATCCAATTTTCAATAAAAAAGTCATAGGTCACTTGAACAGGAGGTCTAAAGTTTTTATTGTTTTTAAGAACCTCTAAGGCCTCATTCACAAGTTGAGTCATGACCCGTTCGTACTCTCCCATATCCTGAAGCTCAGACCGTAAGGGCGAAACCACTTTCTCAATCATTCGATCCGAATCGGGACGAGCATAAACTGCCTGAATTCCCTCTTTAAGAGGAACCGTTTTAGCTACAGCCTTTTTCTCTTCCTTAAGTTTGTCTTGAACTAACTTGTTCATTTGATCCAAACCCATCAGAGTCAATTGGTTGTATTGATAAAGAAGTCCCGCATGGCACAACGTTGCAAATGTAATTATGAGTGTAATAAGGATTGATTTCATTCCCCTAGCCTAATCCCACCCCGGAAGATGACCAAGTCAAGCCAGCCTAGAGCTGGACCTACGTCGCAACACATTTTTGCTTCGCATTGCGTAGTCCTTATGTCACACTGTCTGGGTTTTGAGTTCAATTAACAGATTAAAGGTTAGCAATTTTAAGGAGGCTCCTTTGAAAAACAGCAAATGGATATTATCAGCAATCGTTGCATTGGCCGCTACAGCCTGTGCCCCTACCGCCAGCCAGCTCAAGCAGGCTATCGAAAAAGACCCTTCTATCGTTTTCGTTGCGATTGAAAAGGATCCCGAGAAGTTTATTGAAGTTGTCAATAAAGCAGCTCAAGAAGCTCAAAGAAAAGCTCAACAAAAAGCTCAAGAAGATGAAAGTAAATCACGGGAAGAAGAATTTAAAAATCCTCTTAAACCCGAAATCAATGAAAGCCGCATCCTTTTTGGTAAGAAAGATGCCCCTGTTACAATCGTTGAATATTCAGATTTCCAGTGTCCCTTCTGCGGTCGTGCCTTTGGAACTGTTAAACAATTAGAATCTGAGTACAAAGACCAAATCCGTATTATCTTCAAAAATATGCCTTTGGATTTCCATCCTATGGCCATGCCTGCCGCTAAATACTTCGAGGCCATCACACACCAAGGAATGGATAAAGCTCAAAAATTCCATGACTATGTCTTTTCACATCAAGCAGAGCTGAATGTAAAAAAAGATGCTTTACTTAAAGAAGCTGCCAAAAAAGCCGGCGCTGATATGAAAAAACTTGAAAAGGATCTCAATGATCCTTCCATCATGGCTGAAATCAATAAAGACATCGATGAGGCTAAAAAATTCAACATCACAGGAACACCTGGTTTTATTATCAACGGAGTTTCTCTCCGCGGCGCCTATCCAATCGAAGAATTCAAGAGTATTATTGATCGCCAGTTAAAAGACAGTAAGAAGTAATCTTTTAGCTCGAACTTAACTCTTAAAAGCCCCGGTAAACCGGGGCTTTTTTATTAAATTGACATGATGTTTCAGGCCTTATGAAGGCCAGTTGTAAGGGTGTCCGAATAAAATTAGACTGGCGCCATGACAGATTATCTCCACGGCTTTACGCAAGAAGAACAAGACCGCCTGTATAAGCAGTCTCGAATTCATGAAAATATTATTTTCAGCCATATCGACTTTTCGGCTCAGCAAAATATTATCGAAGTCGGCAGTGGCGTCGGAGCCCAAACTCAAATCTTACTAGAGCGCTTTCCCCATCTTCATATTGATTGTGTCGATGCTTCACCTGATCAAATCAAACGGGCTCGTGAAACCCTTC
>DAHVKR010000204.1 GCA_027320785.1 Bdellovibrionales bacterium | reverse complement strand
GTAAAAAAGGGAGGACGCTTGGTCTATGCCACTTGTAGCGTCTTTCCATCTGAAAACATTGAACAAGTTTTAAACTTCACTCAAAAGAATCCGGATTTTAAATTGCTTAATTCTCGATCATTTCGACCTGATATGGAATCAGGCGATGGCTTTTTTACGGCACTTCTCGTTCGGGATTAAACCCCGTTAGATAACGCTCCTTGTTTAGATTGACTCGACTAAGGGCCAGGAATAGGTATGGGCCGTCCGAACTAAACCTAAACGGAGGGATATATATGACAGTTAACATGAAGCAAGTTGCGGCACTTTTGGTTGCAACATCTGCACTTTTTGCATTCAAAGCTAATGCTGCAATGGATGCTCGTCAGTACCAAATTAAAAAGGTCGTGATTCGCGAGATTCAAGATCCTAATCAAATGCAAGTTATGAGCGATAAGCTTGGTAACTTCACTGCAGGTTGCACAGCAGAGAACACTCCTAATGTAGCACCCACTCCAGTTGTGAGTAATGATCCAAACCCAGCCAATCCTTTAGACACTATCGACGTGATTGTTGATAAAATCATCAACATCGGTAAGAAAATTTGGGCTATCGTGGATGCAGGTCGTCCTGTTGTAAACGTGAAAATGGATACTGCCAATGCATTGCCTGCTGGTGTTCGTTGTTGGGATGAATTAGAAGGATGGCAAGCTCCAACTTCTAAACTTTACCAAGTTTCTTATGAAAACGGTTTTGGTGCTGATGTTGTCAGTTACTCTTTCCGCGTTTCATTCATCTCTGGTGGATCTTATAAAGGACAAGGTAAATATTTGACTTTGGCTACAGTTCAGCCAGCTAACATTGATGTATCATGGGGCTTCCGATTTGATGCAAACGCAACTGTTCCAATGGTTTTTAACCAAGGCACAAAAGCAAATCCTGTAGCGGGAATGCAAATGGCGATGAACTGGCAAGTCACATCACCTCTTTCTCACATTCAACAAGCTGAGAGCTTCTTCATGAATGGTAACGGCGACTTCAAAAAATTGAAGTAATCGCTTAATAAAAATTCAGATTGAATTTAAAAGCCCGCAGAAATGCGGGCTTTTTTCTTTTGAAAAAAAGGAAGGGGTGTTCAAAAACTTGTCACTGGCTTTAGTCGCCATTCAGGGCTTGTTTTGAACTTGATACCCTTAATGTAGGCCCCTGAATTGCTACTCAGAATGGGGTTATGAAATATGCGATTTCCCTTGTTTTTGTTACATTCTTGAGTGGCCTCTTGGGGGGCTGTGAGGGGCTGCATCGCTCTCAAGCACCTTCTGAGAGTCAAAGCATTCAGACGGGTCTGGAGATGGTGGATCAGGGGCAATATGAAGAAGCTCTTCAGTACTTTCAAGGTCTTTATCAAGCGAGTCCCAGTGATAATGTATTAAAGGCGTGGGCTTCTGTTTACGTAGCACGAGCTGGCCTTAAAGTTTCAACTTTGTATGAGGCTTTTAAAACTTTTCCAAAAGAGAATCTGGGCTCAAACCCTGAGTCAGCAGATGACTTGATTCAACAACTGAGAGTCTACAAAAAAAGTCTGGATCTAATTCCTTACATTCGAGGCACTGCCCGAGAGGACTTACAATCAGCTTCTGCAATCTTACAGTCTCGGAATACACCTACCGTTCGAGTTTTTAGAGGATTCATTGATCTCGTATTGTTGCGTTCGACTTTTTCAGATGGAGATCAAATTTTACTGAGTCCTGATATCAAAGTAAGTTTAAATCAAAACCTAAAAATTGTGTGCAAGATGGAGTGGCGGCAGGTTAAGAGCTGGCTTGAATCTTGGACGCTTTATGGACTTGAACTCAAGCAAGACTTAGATTTTTCATTTCCTTCACATCAGAAAGACTGGGCACAAGGAGAAAAGTTTTTTCAAGATGCTCGTGGTTTTTCATCTCAACTGACTAGGACATGTGATCCATGAAGTGCCTGGTTGGATGTGCCATACTTTTACTAACTTCTGCTAGCTGGGCATTGAACTTGCGAGATCAAGCCTTGGGAGATGCTTGTTACTTTATTCGAGAAAAAAGCGATCTCACTCTTTGCCAACCAACCAATGTGGCTCGTGAAGATAATGAATTTTTTTATGGAAATCTGTTTTTTTCAGAAGGCGTTCATCAAGCTGAAAATTGGCGAAATGTTATCGAGGGACGGGCAACGCCCGAGCAGATACTCTCTTTGATTCAGGATAATCGAACTTCCTACTTAATGAGTGAAACCAATATGGGAATCGTGGGAAGATCGTGGGCTTTAGGTTTTAAACCCTATGAGCTTTGGGCGAAAACAAAAATTCAAAATCCTTCTAATCCTTATGCCAGTGTAGATGCAGGATTTGCTCAAGTTTTATCATTGGATTTTGGAAATTATCTCAATGAAGAATTATCTGTCGGGTTGAAGGCTGAGGCCGCTCAACTCAAAGTTTTGAAGCAATCTCTTTTCTTGGCGGATTTATTGGCAGAAGGAACAAATGTACATTGGCAACCTCGTCAACAGACTCGATTTGCTTTAAGTCCGGCGGCTGCTTTCGAGCCAAATGGAGCATGGGGACGGGCTCGTTATAGTGTGATGTGGAAGCAGTCTTATGTAGACAGTACAGGACAAATCATGGCAGGCGTGAGCTTTTTAAATGATTTTTCTATGGGGGATCTCGAGTGGGGTCTTGGAACTCGATTTCAAGAATCAGAACCTGTTCAGCCTAATCTTTTCACACAGTATGCGATGGGGCTCACAACTTTTTCAGCTTCGGTTGCAAAAGATGAACAAACTTATGCGGCTTTTTTGAAACTCAAAAGTTTTGATTCTGGTCTTTCCTATTTCATAACACCTGGTGATCACACTCTTCTTTTCCAAATGGGATTTACGATGTGATGAGAACCATTAGCATTTTATTTTTTCTTTTTATACTTCCATTGAGCTTTGCACAGGCTAGTTCCTACTCCGAATTTGCGGAGCAAGTAAAATATCAAACACAGACAACGCAAAAAGAAGGCCTGAGTTATATGCTCTCTGGCGGCTTGGCTCTCGTGGGAGGCGGAATTGGATGGAGTCGATCTCATGAATCTGTTGAAAAAGGTTTTTATTCTTTAGCTCAATCCTTAGGCTTATTGGCTATTGGGTACGGAGCGGAAGCTTATTATTTAAAACAAGATGATGAAATGTTTTTGAATGTTTTAAATTCGGGTGATTTGAATCTCGCACAAAAAAATAAAATGGTGGAAAGTTACTTGGCGGAAAAAAAAGAGAAAGAAGAGAGTCTTTTTTGGATTCAAAGAACGACATTTGGTTTGGCAGGGCTTTTAAATGTGATTTATGCGAGCCAGGCAAAAGATCAAACCCTTCAGAATTTTCTCTACGTCACAGCGGGGGTTCAGCTTGTTTGGGCTTTTACCTTCTGATGTTTTCCGTTTAAAAGAAAATGGTAAGGCCTGATTGAATCCCGCGACGCTTATATTCTGTTTTAACTCCGGCCGGGCTTTTATTCACCTGTAGATCATCATGCCATTTACCAAAAATTCGAAGCCCTTTGAAGTCAATGAAAAGTCCACCCTCGACGAGGGTTCCACTGATATCTCCTAAAACGGAATCGTGAGAGGGAAGATACTGACGATAGGTTCCGATGATACCAAAATGATGGGTCATGTAAGCTTGCAGAGAAATATCACCGAGATAGTTTCGAACTGTTTCTTT
>DAHVKR010000203.1 GCA_027320785.1 Bdellovibrionales bacterium | reverse complement strand
GGTATTCAGAAAGTAATTGATCGCCTTATCTCAGAACATTTGAATATGCCTGAAGTGCCTATCAGCCGCTTTTACAAAAAGGATTTTAGAACACCACCTGTGCCCTCTGATATTATCGAACAGATTCAGAATATCGTTTTAGAATTCAAAGATGACATCTGATTTCGAACCCATTTGCGAATAACAGGGTAGTCTTCTTCTGAAAAGACATGTTTCTTGTCGCTTTCAAACCAAGAAACATCGAGTCCCTCGCTCATAAGTTTATCAACGCCATGCTTTGTTTCATTGATGCTCAAAATATCATCACGCGTTCCATGAGTAAAAAGCCAAGGAGTTTTCCTGTTTTTAGAGTTTAAATTATTTCTCCATCGAGGGAAAAAGTGAAAATATCCGCTGACGCCCACTACACCACCTAATTTTTTAGGATAATTCATGGCTACATCAGCACTGACAAGACAACCCTGTGAAAATCCAAGTAGAAAAATATTTTGTGACTTCCATCCCTGTACTTGTAGGTCCTCTAAAAGCTGAAAAACTCGAGTGCGAATTTTTTTAACGCCTTCACTCTCGTACGGAGGCTCACCGTACCATGTATAACCCTTCATAAATTTGCGAGGTGCATTGAGAAGAAGGTAGTTGATATCTCTCATGCCCAGCTCTTTATCAAATTCTTTAAAGGGCCTCAGGCTGTCTCCTCTACCGTGAAAGACAATCATCAATTTTGAAGATGGTTTTTTTGAAGGAATAAAATGTGAACGAAATAGATCGGTTTTGATCATCTCCAGGCTCCAGAAACCTGCGCCACGCCCCAACAGCTTAATGCTTGCTGGGCTTTTATCATTTCGGGATCGTCTGCGTGATTCACTGTCAGGTCCATAGACTGACACGTTTCAAAAGGCAGACCACCCAAAAGAGGCTCAGATTCCTTATGAGATAAACGAAGGCTATTCCAATACTGTCCTGATTCTCGACTGCCACTATTGGCTGACTCCACTGACAAATCTGGGCTAAGCCCCACTTGTTGAGGAGAAAATCCAGAGGGTAAATAGTAAAAACCTTTCGTCTCAAAAAGAGCTATTTTATGATTTAGCTTCCAAACATCACCCTCCTGAAAAGAGCCTTTCCCAAAAGTTCTCTCTCCTACCAAAATAGCCTTATTGTATTCGCGAAGAGCCCCTGCCAAAATCTCAGATGCACTCGCTGTTCCCCGATTAACAAGAATAACCGTTCGTCCTTTATAGGCTTTGTCTTCTTCTGAGACATAAGTATCATGGCGATTTTCGCCATTTAAATACTGGACCGAGAAAATTCGTTTATCAGGGCCTACAAAAAGCCCCGCAATACAACCTGCTTCATCCATTTGTCCACCTGGATTATCGCGTAGATCTAAAATGAGGTTGCGAACAGCTGACTCTCGAACTTCAGTCAAAGCCGCGCGAACTTTATCGCAGGATCCTCTAGAAAACCGATCAATAGTTAAAAGCGCTGTTGGGCTTTGCGAATCCTGAAACTTAAGATGAACTGTCGAGAGTTCTCGAGTCGCTTTTCGAATAGAGAGATGCGATACCGCCCCTGTTCTATCTTGAACTGTCATTTGAATTTCCTGATCCTTGCTGCCTCGAATTTTATCATTCAAAACATTCAAAGGCATACCTCGCAAATCCCAACCATTAATTTGCGATACAAGCTGACCACGTTTAAGTCCCACATAGTCAGAAGGAGATCCCGGAATCACTTTTCGTATATAGAAGTTTTGTTTAATCTTTGTGATGACAAATCCATAGGAAGAGGACTTATAGTTTGAGCTCGCCACAATCTGCTTATAATAATCAATGGGTATCAAATAAGTATGTGGATCTCGAAAAACAGAGAGAAAGCCATTTAAGGCCATCCCGACCATCATGGATAACTTGGATTTATCAATGACTTTTTTCTCAAGAACTTTCCAGAGTTTTTCGAAATTCAGAGCCGTTTGTTGATAACCTTGTTTTTTAATAGTCTCATCCCAAGGTTTTAATAGATCTTTTTCATTGAGCTCTGAAAGCTTTTCGAGAGAAATTTTTTGAAAGCCCTTCCCAGGCAAGAGGATGAGCTCATTGCGAACGGCTACTTGCTGAAGAGCATTTACACACGCCAGAAAATATCGCTCTGAACTTTGACAGAGGTCGCCTTGGATAAATTTGAATAATTCGCGATCCGAAAGACCCGTCTGAGACCAATACATTTCAACACCAGGGGCCTCAGCCGACTGACCGACTAAACTACCGACTAAAATTCCGCTTAGAAATGTCCCGAGAACGATCCCCTTAAGCCATGTCCCCATGAGAAATACCCCTCTCTCAACTGATAAGAAAAGCAACCGCCATGCCGACTGTGCCTCAATTTAAGACGTTTCCAGAGCGCTCAAGGTGAATTCTTTACTGGAGGTGACTGATCAGAATACAAGTTTGTAATTTTTGCTTTGACGGGCCATAGGCCTCAAATCACAGGGCACTCAAGGTCGAGTTCATGGAAATTATGGATTGCGTCAATTTGTGATTTTACAACCTGACCCCGACTCGCCTTCCCTCCAGAAATAAAAAAAAGAGTCCGATGAATAACTCGTTCTATTCAGTTTTGGATTATCCTGTTAGGTAGGAAGTTCTATGATAAAATTTAAGTTGTCATTAGCTGTCTGGATCAGCGTTGTCGTTGCTTTGTGTGGTTGCCAATCTGTGCACTCATTGCGCCAGCCCAGCAGCGTTCAATACCAATATGATTTAAGCAAAGTGAACCTTTTAAAATGGGCCGCTCAAAACAGAATTCTTTTTCAAATACCAGATGCTTCATTTGCCGATGTTTCTGCAACAACCCTTCAGGACAACTGCCAGGTTTTAAGAGAGCCTGCCTGGTCGCAAGCTGTTTTCACAACTCTTGAAACACTGAAAAAAAATCCCGCTATACAAAATAAAATTCACGTTGTTCAAATTAAGAAAGCAGATAAACCTGGCCTGAGCATCTCAAAGGATTTAGACGGGCTCACTTACTTAACCGTGAATTATGCTCAACATGAAGTTCAAAAACCCATAACTAATACTTCTCAAATCCCGTGTGATGATAAGGCCAATCATCATGTTGGTGAAATGCTGACTATTTCCACATATGAGCTTCCTACCCAAGCTCAACTGATTAAAACGGTTAAGGAACTTCCCACGCGCAGCATGCCAGATCGTTGGAAATTTAATACCGCCTTCCTAAATCGCTTAGCCGAGCAAATGACGATCTTACGGTTTTCAACTGACCTTGGATTTGAAAGAGCTGCTGACGGCAAATCTTTCTTCGTACAGTTTTTAAAAGAACAGGCGCAAGCCACCAAAACTCAAAATTTGGAGGCCTTTAAATATTGGCTGAATGAAATTGCCCAAAGAAGTCATGCGGGCTCTTATCTCAAAATTATGGCACTGGTACCTGATAAAGATCTCGGTTATGGAATGGGTGTGACTGCCGACTCAAAAACTTTGGCCTATCCCTTTTTGAGTTATACATCTCAAGAGGGTAAATTCACTTATACCTCACTGAACCAGTTAGATCATTGCTTAGAAAAACTTTCGGCTCGCTACAAACGAGGCCTAGCAAGCATTCGATCTAATTATTCAACTCAACCAGATACTTTTTTGTACCCTGGCTATATTTGCCACACAGGTAACTAATTAATTTTTTTATATGATTTAAGCTCCGCTAGCCTCGG
>DAHVKR010000202.1 GCA_027320785.1 Bdellovibrionales bacterium | reverse complement strand
GATGTGGTAGCTCCTGGTTTTGCTTGTGCTCCTGAAGATGTAGAAAAAGCTCGTGCTTTTCTTGAAAGACAGGGTTTTAAGCCTAGGATTCCTCAGAATATAATCGAGAATCATCCTCTTTTTGCGAATACTGATGAAAAGAGATTGAAGATGCTCGTGGCAGCTTTAAAAGCTTCTGACTCGAAGGCCATTTGGTGTTTGCGAGGAGGCTATGGCAGTAATCATCTTTTGCCATTTTTAAGAAAGATCAAAAGACAAAAACCCAAAATTATAGTGGGAATTAGTGACATTACATCTTTGCATGGATTTTTGATTCAGAACTGGAAGTGGACAGGTCTGCATGGACCTTTATTGGATCGACTGGGAAAGGGACAGGTTCCAGAAGATGTGGAGTCTGAACTTTTAACTGTGGTTCGAGGAGAGTTGGAAGAAGTGCATTTTTCTGATTTGGAGCCTTTGAATGCGGCTGCCCGCAAAAAGAAAAAGATAACATCCAGTGTGATGGGCGGAAATTTAAAAGTGATAGAAGGTCATCTGGGAACTGTGGATGAGTTTAAGTTCAAAGATAAAATAGTCTTTTTTGAAGAAATTGGAGAGCGTGGCTATCGAGTCGATCGGATGCTCTTTCATTTATCACAGGCGGGTTGTTTTAAAAATTGTGCGGCCGTTGTGATGGGAACTTTTATGGGGGGAGATGAGCCCAAGGCTGATCCAGATTCACCAGTTGTGAATAAAGTGAATTGGGTTATAGAAAATTGGGCCTCTCAACAGAAGTTTCCTGTATTGCGAGGTCTTCCCTGTGGTCACGATACGATTCAAAGAGTTCTTCCCCTTGGAACAGAAGCCGTTCTTGATCTGGGGCCGAAGCGGGGGGAACTGAAAGTAAAAACAGGAGTGGCGTCATGCGATTAACGACGATGGAAAAAAACTTATCTAAGCTCATTGAACCTGAATTACGGGATGTCACGCCAGGTGTTCAGGTTAGAGCTTTTCAGGCTGGAAAAATTGTTTGTGATATTTCACTGGGTCATACCTATGCTTATTACGATTATGCTTCCTTAACGAAAATTATTTTCACTGTACAAGCTATGATGTGGGCTTTTGATCGTGGCCTGTGGAATTTTAAAACAACGGTTAAGGAAAAACTACCAGAGTATCGTCACAAAACATTGATTCGAGATTTGCTTTGCCACTTTACAGGCTTTGAAGCTTGGCGCCCTTTTTATAAGAGCTTGGATTTGCAGAAGCCTTTTTTAGAAAAGAGAGCGCAATTAAGAGAAGTTATTATGCAGGTGGACCCACAGCTTCCCATTGAAAAAAGTGTTTACTCGGATATTAACTTTTTACTTATTGGTTTTATTTTAGAAGAACTTTTTCAGAAGAATCTCCTCGAAATCTGGAATGATGTGAAGAGTACTTTTTATCAAGGTACAACACTCGAGTTTCATCTTGATAATCAGCCTTTACAAAGAAAATCCCTTTATGCGCCTACCGAGGAATGCCCCTGGAGAGGAAAGCTTTTGCAGGGTGAGGTGCATGATGAAAATACATGGGCATTAGGTGGAGTCAGTTCCCATGCGGGTCTTTTTGGAACCATTGATGATTTAGGTTGGTATGCTCTCCATCTGCGTTCACAGCTTCTGGGAATCGCACGTTATGAGGTCAGACAAAAAACAGCGATGCTTTTCTCTAAGCGAGCCGTGCCAGAGGGCAAAGGCGAGTGGGCTCTTGGTTTTATGATGCCGACCCCTGGTAAAGCGAGCTGTGGACATTATTTCGATTTGAGTTCTACGGGACATACGGGTTTTACAGGGACAAGTATGTGGTACGATCCTAAAATGGATTTAGCTATTTGTATTTTGAGCAATCGACTTATCTACGGAAGAGAGAATAATCGTTTCCGAGAATTGCGTCCTAAGATTCATAACTGGCTCGTGGAAGGTATGAGGAAATCGGCATGACAAAAATTTCTGAGCTTAAAAAAGGATCGACTGTTTATTTAATGGGGATTTGTGGAACTGCTATGGCAAGTCTTGCGGGCCTTTTAAAAGACCGAGGCTTTCAAGTTTCGGGCTCGGACGCCAATCCTTATCCGCCGATGTCGACTCAAATTGAAAGCTTAGGGATCCAAATCAAAAAAGGATATCGCGCTGAAAACCTTCATCCAAAACCTGATTTTGTCATAGTTGGAAATGTCATTTCAGCCAACAACCCGGAAGCTCAAGAACTGATGAAGCTGGGAATCCCTTATACCTCTTTGCCTCAAGCTATGGGAGATTTTATTATAGGTCCCCGAGATTCAGTTTGTATCTCAGGCACGCACGGGAAAACAACCACAACTTCGATGATGGCGTGGGTGGCTGAAGTCTGTGAAAAGCATCCAGGTTTTTTGATTGGGGGCATTCCTCTCAACTTTTCAAAAAGCTTTCGTAATCCAGAGAAGGATCTTTTTATTATTGAAGGGGACGAGTATGACACAGCTTTTTTTGATAAGGTTCCCAAATTTATACACTACAAGCCTCGTTATACGATTTTAACCAGTGTTGAGTTTGATCATGCCGATATTTATAAGGACCTCGACGATGTGAAGAAAGCCTTTTCCCGTTTGATGGAAATCACGCGTACGGATGGACAGATTTTAGCCTGGGCAGAGGATGCCAATATTCAAAGCCTTTTACCAAAAGCGAAGGCTCCTGTTTTAACTTATGGTCTTAAGAAGGGTGATGTCACAGCTCAAATTCTTAAAACGGATCATCAGGGGACAAGTTTTCGAGTGAACTTCAAAGGTCAAGATTTAGGAGAATTTCATTTTGCATTGAGTGGAGAATACAATGTCCTAAATGCCTTAGCTGTTATTGGGTTGTCTCACATTCTCAAGTTTGATTTGCAAAAAGTGAAAGAGGCCCTGAATGCTTTCCAGGGAGTTAAACGTCGACAGGAAGTTTTAGGAGAACCTCGTGGTGTTTTGGTGATCGAAGATTTTGCTCATCATCCAACAGCGGTGAAAGAAACCATTCGGGGGATTAAAGAAAAATATCCTGAAAGAAAGATATGGGCAGTTTTTGAGCCTAGGAGTGCAACCTCCAGAAGAAAAATCTTTCAAAAAGATTATGTCCGTGCCTTTGAGCTAGCGGATGAAGCCCTCATTGCAGAGGCCTATGATCAAAGTAAGCTCGATACTGAAAATCGTTTTTCCTCTCAAGAACTCGTCGCTGACTTGCAGGCATCGGGGCACTCCTCTCATGTTTATGCAAAGGTGGATGATATTGTTTCAGATCTTTCGCATAAAACGCAAAAAGGAGATTTGATCCTCATTATGTCCAATGGAGGATTTGATGGCATTTATGAAAAATTGATGAAAGCCATGGGGTAAGGGAACTTAAGTTTAGATAGTTCCCTTGCAGCTGAAAGTCACATTGATGGCGCTTGCTGGAATTGATGAACCGGAAATATTCAGGGCCCGTATCGAGATAAAGTTGGCGGTGGTAGCGGTCATAGGGGTATAAATAGCCGTTTGGACTGTTCCTTCCGAGTCGAGTGAGCAATTAATAACCATACCCGCTGTGACTCCGGCACAACCGGCCGTCATAAGAGCCGTCGAACCGGGTGCAATAGAAGCCGTATTGCTAAAGTTTCGAGCTGAACAAATCACAATTTTGGTAACAGGACTTCCGCCTCCAACGCGCATCGTACCCGCAACATCTAGGCTCGCGGCGGGTGAGCTTGTTCCACT
>DAHVKR010000201.1 GCA_027320785.1 Bdellovibrionales bacterium | reverse complement strand
TATTGGCCGTTAATTGAATCGAGTTTCTTTCACAGTGAAAAGGTCTTACTTCCGGAATATATCCTGCATTTTGCGCCATCGCGACCATCTTCTTATCCGGAACACAACCCAACAAGAAACCCATAGCTTGCCCCAGCACAACGCCCTGGGGGTCTTTCGCTATTTGCAAGGGCTGGCCGTAGAGTGCTTCCCAAGTCCAGTTCGGCGCCCTCATGCGTGCTCCCGCCTCTATATCATAACCCATGCCTACAAAAATAAAGGAGTTCCGCCCATTCGTGACCGTACCCGTAACAGGTAGGAAGCGTACCGTTTCTTGAACTTCAGATTTATGTTGATCCAAAAAGCCCTTTATTTTTCCTTGGTCTTCCACAGATATCAAATAGTTTTCGGAATGAGCATGACCTTCTGGTGTTTGAATTTGAGGATTCTCAATTAAAAGATGCCCATACATCGCTCGATGATTGTAACCATCTTCGTATAATGCTTTTACATCACTTATATATCCTTGAAAAAGAACAAGCGACAAGAAGCCCGCTGAAATGGAAATAATCGCCGCCAAGCTATGACGCCAATTCTTAAATGCATTTCGAAAAGCAATTTGAGCTAAAATTTTCATCGTTTTAAATTGTTAACGTTAAAAATACTTTCTTTATGATCTTCCATGCGTGGATTGATATAGTTGAGTATTGATTTGTTCTTCTCAAACTTAGCGTCTGTAATTTCCATTTTGCTCACAAAGGGTGTCGGCTTACCGTCAATATTGATCTTGTTGTCGTACTCCAATGTCGCCCTTTTAAACGGCTCTCCCTGAAGAGTTAAAAACTCTGCTTTGATCGCACGCTTTGTTTTATCTGAAATCCAATATCTGATTTTATCATAGGTTAAATTATTCGCCTTGGCCTTTAACATTAGAACATAAACTTTGTCGCCTTTTATCATTTCTGTTTTCTCGACTGTGGGTGTGTAATCACGTGCATAATGAGTCGAGGCGATATCACCATTGGCAGCCTGACCTGTTAGCTTTTGTCTTGATGATATAGAGACCGGCTTTCTTAGTGATGGCTTAAAGAACCACATGGTGCGATCATTAAATAGATAGATCTCACCTTTATTCCGTGCAGGTTCGAGCGCCTCCACATTTGCATTGGCTCCTTTTGCTCTCACTTTAAACTTTCGAGTTGAGGTTTCGCCATTTTCGATTGTGGTAACTTCTGTATCCCACGTCATGCCGTGCTCAACGCCACCGCGTGAACGATCTGAGGCTTTTAAAAGCTTTTCTCCCAAGGCATCTGCCCACGCAAGCCTTGATATAACAAGAATAGTAATCAAAATTTTATAGTTTATATTTTTAAGCATCTATGCCCCCGAATCAGACAAAAGTTCTACGACTTTCATTTTCATTTTAAATCGCGTTACAATAAAAGATGTTGTTCCAACTAATGCTAAAAGCAATGCCGTTATCATCACCGCCAAAGTTGGATTCACGGATAATCGAAATTGAACCGCAACAGCCACTCCTGGAGGGGAGAACGTAAAATGTGCCAGGTTTACGACGACTGAGATCATCCAAGCCAAAACAATTCCAAAAAGACTACTTAAAAAACAAAGCCATAGAGACTCTTGAGTCATCATCCACGAAATCTGCTGCGGCTGAAAACCAATAGCTCTTAAAGTTCCAATCTCTCGGGTTCTTTCTAGAATACCCATCGTCAAAGAATTCACAATGGAAAGAGCCACAGCACCACAAATGAGAAAGACAAAGAAGCCCGCCATCGCATATAAAAATCCCATGGAGCCGACATAGTTCGGTGAAATGGCCGGGTCATTAAAGGGGTAGGCTTGAAAAGGAAGGTTGTCCTTTTCAAAGTCATGATTCAAATTAGCCACTGTTCTGGAAAGATGTCCGTCATCTTTCAAATAAACCATCATATAGTATGCGCCATCTGTATTATAAAGTTTTTGGAGAAGCTCGTAAGGAGCTAACATCCCCGCATCTTCTAACAGCTCGGATCCCGTCGAGTAAGAGGTCGACAAATCAGCATCCACGGCATTTAAATCCCCGTACACATCCATGCCCGCCAGCTGCACGTTGCGTTTCTCTTCTGGCAATTGGCTAAAAGGTGTTTTTCTATCGATCAATTCTCCTAAACGCGCGGTGATTGAAATAGATAGCGGGTCCGATTTTATCGCTTGAACAAAGTCGGCCGCATCCTTCGTTAAAAAGTCATGCGCCCATTTTTTTACTTGTGGGTGATTTAAGCTTTTTTCTAATGTGAGTAGATCCACTCCCGTCGCCATAAAGGGGACAGACTTTTCGCCGTTACTGATTAATCCTGAGCCCGTGATGGCATGACCTGTCCATTCAATATTATTTTCATATTTCTTTAGATGCTCGAGAATCACCTTTTGCTCTTCAGGTTTTATTTCGTAAAATGACCGCTTTGTTGCGTATTTCTGTAGACCTTCTTTTTTAAAGATCGAAATATGTCCCTTGTTCAGCAGATAGACAGCGTTAGCACGCAAGCCTTTCTCGACGTAAAAAATATATCCACCGAGCAGAATAAGCCCAACAAAGCCCGCAATAACAGCGGCCCCTGTCGCCATGGTTCGGCGTTTGTTTCGAAATAAATTTCGAAAGGCCATTCTCCACATCATTCAACAATAACTCCATCTTGGATTCGGACAATTCGGCCCACTCTTCCAATTAGCTTTTCATCATGAGAGCAAAAAAGAAAAGTAACGTTTTGCTTTTTGTTCAAATCAGCCATCAAGTCCAGAATCATATGGGCTGTTTTCGAATCCAAATTCGCTGTTGGCTCATCTGCCAAAACAAGAGAGGGATTTGTGACAAGGGCGCGAGCAATCGCGACACGTTGTCGCTGTCCTCCCGAAAGCTGATCAGGTTTATGATGCTGGAAAGATTCCAAGCCCACAGCCTTAATCACAGATTCAACTCTTGATTTTCTTTCATCTGGTGACAACTTTGCCTTCACAAGCAAGGGAAGCTCCACATTTTCCCAAACATTTAAAACAGGAATCAGATTAAAAGATTGAAATATAAATCCGATCTTTTCATTTCGAAGATCACTTTGTTGAGACTCATTCATGCGTGTCACTTCTTGACCTGCGATTTGAATAGAGCCTTCTGTTGGTAAATCTAAGCAGCCCGCCAAATTAAGCAGTGTACTTTTCCCTGAGCCCGAAGCCCCAATGACACTCGTGAATTCGCCAGCATGTATCTCTAAGTTAATTCCCCTTAGCGCCGGCACCAGAGTTTGACCCAATTTGTAGGATTTTTTAACTCCCGTCAGTTTCACTAGTTGTTCCATACAAACCTCACTCAACAGAACTTATACGAGATAATAGAGACTGACTAAGGACATTACAAAGTAGAAAAATTTTCAATACCTATCTCCCCTCGTCAATTCTGTTCGTTCTCGAGTCTCTATTTCTCGGCCCGAAATTTGAACAAATAATGAGCGGAAAAGTGGGGTTTTTATGAGTCTCGATATGAATATGAAAAGTGAAATAAGCGATTTGGATTTAAGTTCTCCAATACTAAAGCAAAAAAAGCCTCTTACACGCTTTATTTTTACTTCTGGTTTCGTCCACATTTTAGCCGCAACGGCGATTCTTTTGATGCATCAGGCCCCCACACAGGAGCCCGAGAAAGATCTCATCGAAGTTGATTTAACAAATGTTTCAACAGGAGCTCCCGCTGCTCCTGTCCTCGCAGAAAAA
>DAHVKR010000200.1 GCA_027320785.1 Bdellovibrionales bacterium | reverse complement strand
ATACAAAAGTTCTACACTTTCTAAAAAATTCAATTATATCAGAAGCTTACATTGTCCCATTTTGAGCAAAGTCAATTTTTATCTCAGTTTCCACTGCGATTCTGCCGTAAACTTGAGATAGGAGTTTAATGTCTATGAACATAATGAAATTGCTGAGCTGGAGTCTTTTTACTTTTCTTCTGACATTCGGAGAATACACACTCGCAAAAAAGCGCTCCATTCGAAAAGTTCAGGAAGTGAACTTTGGTGAAATGAGTTTAAAAGGAACCATCCGCAATCCTGATGGAGCTTACCTTGTTCAAAAAAGAGGTATTAAGTTTCTTCCTCTTTACGAAGTCAAAAAAGATATGGACAGCAAAATTAGGGATTCCAGTTTTTACGTGAAGTAGACAAGGACTATGAGGGGCGTATGAAAATTTTGATCGTAAAACAACTGAGAAAAGATGGTGTCCAAAAAGTCTGGAAAATCAAACCCAGTCAATCACCTTGTACATTTGGAACTTCTCGTATTTCGGATGTGAACTCGCTGGACCGTGATGTCAGCTCATTCGAAGGCGTTTTTCAGTTAACAGACAAAGGTTGGATGTATGTGGATGTCAATCCAACTCATGTAGAAAATAATAAAACATTTTTAGTTAAAAATGACTCTAAAGTTCAATTTAAAGAAAGCTCTCTTGAATTCGAAGTTATTGAAAAAAGCTATGACCCTATTCAATCGTTTGAAAAATTCAATCCTTCTGGCAAGGGAACACAAGTTTGCCAGCTTTTTATCGTCACTCATCATAATAAGTTCATTCGAAGCTCTATTCTCGAAATGAATGAAACTTTTTCTTTAGTCGAAACATCTCCAGCTATTCAAGTGCCTGTTCAACGATCAGACTCTTGGGTTAAACAAAGCTTTGAAAACTACACAGTTCAACAGCGCACTGTTAGTTTAGAGGACTCCGCTCCCCTTGCTAAAATGGCCAAGTCAGATTTTATTGACGAAGAAGCAAAAAAACCCATGATGATTGCTTTCAGTCTGGCTCTTATTTTGGGTTTAGCGTTTAGCTTTATTCCCAAAAAGGAAACTGAGGTCGTAGCTGTAATCCCCAAAGAGCCTCAAAAAATGATCGTGCGGATTGATCAGCTTAAAAACCGAAAACAGGCTGTCAAAAAAGCCAAAGACATTGTTCAAAACGAAAAACAGCACAAGGCTGGCTCTGTTGGCAAAGTGGGTGGACTCTTAAAATCCTTCAGCGCAGGACGCATCTCGAGACTTGTGGGTAAAGTTTCTGCAGGAGTCGCCCTTTCTAAAAATGTGATCGTTCAAAAAGGCGTCGTGGCCGGCTCTGGACCTTCTGGCCGCGCTCTCGCTTCCATTGGAAAAGACATGGGCACTGACAAAGATTGGGGTGCAGAGTCACACGGTAAAGGTTTTGGTATTAAAACAGTCGGTAAAGGTGGCGGTGGAAACCTAGCAAGCCTCGGGGGTCTTTCTGCTGGTCGAACAGGACAAGGTGGAGTGGGTCTGATCGAAGACGAAGGTGAAGTTTCTGGAGGACTCGATCGGGATGTCATTGCGGAATATATCAAAAGTCAAATTGGACATATCCTAGCTTGTTATGAAAGACAGCTTTCTGCCAATAAAGATTTAGGCGGAAAAATTTCAGTTAAGTTTACAATAAGCGGAAAAGGATCCGTTGAAGCACAAAATATAACAGAATCAACCATGAAGGATGCAACGGTAGAGGGATGTATATTGAACCGTGTCGCCAAGTGGACATTTCCTGCTCCATCAGGAGGAACGAAGGTTATCGTAACCTACCCTTTCCTCTTCAAGAGCACGAATTAAAATTGAGTTAGACGTTTTAAAATGGCAACAGGGGGCCTATACATGAAAACATCACGAATCATCTTGGGTGCATTACTATTTTTAACATCACTCCACGTTTGGGCACAAACCGGGGGAGACAAACTCGATGTGAAAGCCCTCGAGCAAAAATACTGGGCGGCAAAAGACGACGATTTCAGCGTCGTTCAAAATAGGTCCTTCACAAAAGCAAAAAAATTCTATGGCACTCTCCAATATGGTCGTGCAATCAACGATCCCTACTACACAGGTAGCTATATGGGACTGAGCGGTGGTTACTTTTTCAGCGAAGCTTGGGCTATCGAGGGTGTCTATCAAACGACAAGCTTTACTAAAAGTAATTCTTTCAATACCATTCTTGAAAAAGGTGGTAGTCCTACTGTCAATCAAGCTAAAAGTAAAATGTTTGTAAACGCGATGTGGATGCCGATTTATGCGAAGATGTCTCTCTTCGATAAAAAGATTATCCATTTTGATATGGGATTCTCAGTTGGTGTTGGCAATCTGAACTATGACAAACAGTACTATCAAGGAACCTATCCAAATGGAGTTGTAAAATCTAAAAGTGATACTTCCTTAGGGTATAGTATCGGAGTCAGTCAGCAATTCTACTTTAGCAGACTCGCTGCCATCAAAGTTGATTTTAATAATACATTCGGTTCACAAAAAACGCTGAACTTTAGCGGCGGTGCGGATAGTGGATCTAAAAATATCAACGATACCTCTATCATGATCGGACTCTCGATCATCTCTTGGTGGGGAGATCAGAATAAGTAATGATTCGAACGAGACAACACGTGGAGCACACCATGAAACTACTTTTAATGACACTGATCGCCTCATCCGCCCTCGCCGCTGACTTGGATGTGGTGTCATCTGGCGCGAAATCAAGTGGCATGAAAATCAAATCTTCGGGCGTGCCGACCTTTAACTTTTCTGCCAAAAAAATTCCGCTTTTGAAAGTGGGAGAAGAACGCACTTTAAAGGAGGATGTAAAACCCTACACACCGCCTGCGCTTCCACAACAAGGCACATTTAAAGGAATTCAAAAGTTGCCTAGCATCCCGACCGTTGACATTAAATCAAAAAAGCTGAAGCCAGATGTGGTGCAAAATTCAAAGGTGTTTGTTTCGCCCCAAACAATTGCCAAAGTTCCTGATATAAAAGAACTCAAGGAAATCCCTGATCCAACTTATCAAGAATCAAAACCTGATTTGAAGGATATTAAAAAGTTTACTCCCGATGATTATAAAATGATTGAAGGTCTTATCTTCCTTCAAATCCACGGTAATAACGACATGGCTCTGCCTATTTTTTCTGAGGTTTTTAAAGATAAAGATCTCAAGTATCAAGCTCACTATTACTATGCAGAGGCCGCACGAAAAATTGGTCTTCCTAAAGAGTTTCGAAACTCTCTTTACTATGTGGCCAAGAATTCACCTGATAAAGATCTTCGACAGGATGCTGTTGTGGAGCTTGTTAATAATATTAAAATATTAAACCCTTACGATATAAAAGAAATTGAACCTCTCGTTCAAAAAAATGACGTGGATATTACCAATAGTGATGCCTACAACTTTTACCGAGCCAAATACTTCTTGGAAGAAGGAAACTTAGGACAGGTGGAAGATGCCGTGACTCTCATTCCTGAAAAGTCACCCTACTATAATGATGCCCTTTTCATTTCAGGTCTCTACAACTACCGCCGAGGTAAAGTCGATCAAGCTGCCGACCAAATGGATCAAGTTCTTAAAAGAACAACAAAAGATCAGCGCATTCATACCATTGCCGCAATCACTCGGGCTCGCATTTACTTTCAAAAGAACCAATTTAAAGAAGCTTTTAAATCTTATTTAGAAGTGGATAAATCAAGTCCCCTTTGGTTGCAGGCGATGGTAGAG
>DAHVKR010000001.1 GCA_027320785.1 Bdellovibrionales bacterium | reverse complement strand
CTGTATCCCATACAACCTGAGTCGTGTAGCATAACAACCCATAGAGAATACTGAATATGAAAAATTGAGCCAGCAAACTCAACCAAAAAATGCGCCACGGAAATCTTTTAAAAATCATGAAACAATATTTAAGTCTGACTTAAATCGATAACCAATTCCTCGAATGGTATCAATATGATCAGCCCAGGCTCCTAATTTTTTACGAAGACCAAAAATATGAGTATCAACAGTACGCCCTGTCACGCTAATGCCCTCTCCTTGGACTCTTTCAATCAGCTGATCTCTCGTTAAAACACGTCCTTGGCTTTGCACAAGAGTCGCCAGGAGTTTGTACTCTGAGGGGGTCAGGTGCAGTTGTTGACCGTCCAAAAAAACCTCATAGGCATCAAAGTTGAGCTTGAGCCCGGCGCACTCAAAGTATTGAGGTGCTGCGGAAGAACCCTCTCGTCTCAAAAGAACCTTCACACGAGCTAAGAACACGGAGGGATCGAAAGGTTTTGTCAGATAATCATCCGCGCCCTTCTCTAAACCAAACACAATATCTTGAGGCTCAGATTTTGCCGTAACCATCAGGATACGTGAGTTGACTTTTAAAGTTTTAATTCGATCCAGAAAATCGACGCCACTCATTCCAGGAAGCATCCAATCCAAGACTAAAAGATCAAACTTTTGAGTTTTGAGTTTTTCTAATGCTTCTTCTGTACTCCCACTTTCTGTGACTTGATAACCCTGTCGAGATAGATGAAGAGCCATAAGCTCTCGAATTTCAGTTTCATCTTCAATCACATGCACTTTCAATGCACTTGGACTCATATAAATCCTCCGTGGCGTACGTCTTGACCTGCTTCTGTATAAATCACATCTTCAGATATATTAGTCGCATGGTCACCAAATCTTTCGATATTGCGAGCAATTAAGATCAGAGAGAGATTTCGCTCGACTAAGTCTGGATTTTTCTTCATTTCAGAAATCATATCATTTTGCACTTTTTTCTTGAGATCATCGACCTCGTCATCCATCAACAAAACTTTTTGGGCAATTTGAGAATCTCGCTTTACAAAAGACTCTAACGATTTTTCTACCATTTCCTGAACAATAGAAAACATTGTTCGAATAGCAGGTATATTTAAATCTAGATTGAGCCTTAAAGCATCTCGACCAATATAGGCCACATTCACACATTGATCTCCCATTCGCTCTAAATCTGTATTGATCTTAACAAGAGAAACGACGGCTCGTAGGTCTCTTGCCACAGGACCATTTGCGGCTAGATACTCAACAGCCTCTTCATCCAACTGTTTATGCCACTGATTGATACTTTTTTCGATTTCAAAAACTTCCTCAAAAAGATCCATTCTCTTTTCAACCAAAGCTTGCAAAACTATCCCTAATGCTTTTCGAGCAAAGGTTCCCATATCAACAACCTTGGATCTTAAATTCTCTAGCTGTACTGTGTGCGCTCTCTCCATACTCGCCCCCCTCTCTTTCATAGACTGACTTCTACCCATTGTCCAACACCAAGGGAACTCATCCCCCCGCTTCATTGAGGGCTACTTTTATTTTGACTAAATCCTGACAGAAAAGCCATCCCGGTGAGCTAAAACCCAATACCCAGCCCGATACGAACCCACTCCTGTCTCTTCGACTGCGAAGAGTGCTGAGAGCCCAAAAGGGTATCCTCGTAAAAGAGTCCCCATCTCATCAAATCCGATTCCTTTTTGATCCAGCTCGTCTCAAATGAAACAACTCTCTTACTTTCCCACTGAGGAACCAAATAATCATACCGAACCATTAGGTCCTGAGACTCATTAAGGCGATAGGCGACTTCCATTCGCCCCCCACGAGTCCAAATTTGACGAGGTGTCGCGAGCTCAGTGAATGTAATTCCCTGAAGCCGCCCTTCAGACTCTAAATCCACACTGGGATCCTGAGTTGAAAGCCCCTCCAGACCCACCTGAAATCTTCCCCATGTTTTTTCAATACGCAGCAAAAGCTGAAGTCTCTCGTTAATAGAGGAGTCAAGACGATCCACACGCCCATAGCTTAACCAAGATTGAATCCGAAAATCACAAAACTGATAGAGTCCCATCAGATAAGTTTCCTTATTGGGACCTTTCTCATCACTTTTATTTTCTTCACCGTTAACAAAACCCAGAGCCCAAAGTCCATTTTCACTTGGCTGGTATAAGGCCTGATACCCCAGGTCACCTTCGCCCATTAACTGATAACGCCGCACCAAACTTCTTCCTGTCACACCAAAGAAATCCATTTCTCCAGCAAAACCTTCTGTTGTAAGCCAGGCATTTCGAATCAAACCGAAGTCATGTCGAAGCTTCTTCTCTCTCGGATCTTGATACTCAATATAAGCATCTTGAACTTCATTCATATAATTTTTGAGCTTTGAGCTTCTTTCATCAGCCAACACAAAACGGAAGTGAAGAGCCAAGTCTGGATTTAATACGAGTGTGGGACTCAGTTGTAAAAGCGAAAAATCAAATCGCGACTGTCCCTGCTCGGAGGTGGGTAAATGTGCCATCTCTAAGAAAAAATCAGCATCACCATGAAGAAGAAAGTCCAGCTTCAATGACCTCAAGGGTTCTTTTGAAACAGAAGGCGTAGGAAGGGGCGGCTCTTGTGCTACGGCCAAAGATGCCAAGAAAAGACAAAAAATAATGAAACTGTTTTTCATAGCAAAATCCCATCATAAGTGTTTCCACCTTGCAAGCTTAGACAGAGCCCCTTATCCTAATCGTTATGAGAATATCTGCTATTGATTTAGGGTCCAATGCTGTCCGTATGATAGTAGCTGAGTGGCAGGGGGATCGATTCGAGATTTTAAAGAAATACCGGATTCCCTTACGCCTTGGAGCCGATGTTTTTCATGAGGGTCAAATCTCGACTCAAACCCTTCAACAGGCAGAAAAATACTTTTGTGAATTTGCTGATATTAATAAAAAAATGAAAGTGGTCCGATGCCGTGCCGTTGCCACAAGCGCCACACGCGAATCCCGCAACAAGCTTGAATTTATTCAGAAAATCAAAAACACTTCGAATATTCAACTCGAAGTCATCGACGGCCTGACCGAAGCTAAGCTTATTTTTGATGCTGTCAAACACCGCGTTGACCTTAGAAAAAAACAAGTTCTGCTCATTGATGTGGGAGGAGGGAGTGTCGAAATCACTCATTCCGATAAAGGTGTTCTGAAGTCCACCCAAAGCTTTCCTCTCGGAACCGTTCGCATGCTCGAACATCTACAGAAAAGAAAAATGTCTGAACACCATATTCGAATTGCACTCGGGGATCTCCTAACACCTGTCGTAGAGTTTTTCGATAAAAATCTAAATGGTATGGCTCTTGATTTTGCAGTTGGAACAGGTGGCAATATGGAGTGCATGGCTCGACTGAAAGTGCAGCTTTTGATGGACATGTCGAATGAGTATCTTTTGACTTCAGAAGTGGGACAGATCTTCGAAAGACTTCTTGCAATTCCCTTACGAGATCGAATTACACATTATGGTCTTCGCTCTGATCGTGCTGATGTCATTGTTCCTGCAACAGCCGTTGTCGAGTCTACCCTTCGGCAGGCTGGCATCGATAAAATGGTCATTCCAGGTATCGGCCTTCGAGATGGCCTTCTGTACTCTCTCGTCTAACGACTTACTCTTTCAGAACCATTTTGGGTGCTAAAAACCATTGAAGTTGAGCCGAGCTAGGTCCCAAACTCTTCAACATATCGACCTCAAGACACAAAATTCCTGATTTTTTAAGCTCCAAAAAAGTATACTCACTACCCGCTAAAAGATAAGTAATCAGCAAACTTAAATTGGGCTCATGCCCCACAACGACAAAAGTATTACCTCGAAAATTTTGAGACTTTATCCACTTTATAAAAGCTTGTGGAGGACTTTGAGGAACAAGCTCTGAACACTCTACAACTTTTTTATCATCATACATCTGGGAAATAATTTCAGCCGACTGTCGTGCTCTGGTGTAGGGGCTGGATATCACGAGATCAATATCCTTTGCCCATCTTTTTTTCATAATGCCCATCATTCGTTCGTGTCGATTTCTCCCCTTCGAAGTCAAAGGGCGAAAGGCATCATCCAATTTAGTTTTTTTTTGAAACTCGGCACGCTCTTGAGCAATGGCATGTCGAATAAAAATAAGCTGAATCATGTACTCCCTTTATCTTTATCCTCATCTATCTTAACAAGATTTTTTGTTAAATCGATTATTTTTTGCTGAACTCCAGGCCCCACCGAATTCCTTTGAACATACTCCCCCATAGAGTCCATATCCCAAGCTTGCCTTTGATCTTGCAAACACAACTGAAGAACTTCCCATAATTTTTCTCTTAGAGGTCTATCATAAAGCGGAACAAGAGCTTCAACACGAGCATGCAGATTTCGATACATCCAATCAGCAGACCCGATATAAAACTCGCCATCAATGGGATCCTGTGTTCCATTGCGGAAATAATAAATACGAGAATGTTCCAAAAAACGACCTAAAATAGACTGCACTCGTAAATGTTCGCTCAGACCAGGAGTTCGAGGTCGCATACAACAAAACCCACGCACGATCAGATCAATCTCCGTACCCTTTTGAGAGGCTGCATAAAGGGCCAAAGCCAAATCATTTTCTTCCATATTATTAAACTTCGCTATAATTTGAGACGGCTTGCCCGCTTTGGCATTCTCCCCTTCTCGCTCAATCATGGCCTTCATGCGTGCAAACATATTCACAGGAGCAACGAGCAAATGCTTATATTCGTTTTTCAAAGACCGTCCTGTTAAATAATGAAAAAACTCAACTATATCATTCGTAATTTCTTCTTTTGCTGTCAAAAGCCCTAAGTCAGTGTAAGTCCTCGCCGTTGAAACATTGTAGTTACCTGTGCCAATGTGGGCATAACATTTCAGCTCCTCATCCTCTTGACGAACAATCAAAATTGTCTTGGCATGGGTTTTAAGACCCACAACACCATAAACAACATGAACCCCCGCGCTCTCAAGAGCCTGAGCCCAATAGATATTTCTTTCCTCATCAAATCGAGCTTTCAACTCAATCAAACAAACAACTTGTTTTCCCATCTCCGCAGCTTCGATCAATGACTTTACAAAAGGCGAATTATCACCCGTACGGTAAAGAGTCATTTTTATTGCTAAAACTTTTGGATCATGCGTTGCCTCTCGGACTAAGCGCAACACAGTTCCGTTAAAACTTTCATAAGGGTGGTGCAGAAGCATGTCTTGTTTTTTAATAATGTTGAAAATAGGTTGAGTTTCATCAACAAACGGCAAAGGAACGACAGGAGTAAAAGCCTCAAATTTCAAATCAGATAGAGGTAAATCCGCAATAAAATTCCAATCTGTGTAATCTAAGTCTCCCGGGCTTTCATAAATATCCTCTTCTTTTAAATCCAACTCCTGCATCAGGAAGTTAAGGATCCAAGGATCTGGATTGGGTCCATGCTGAAGTCGAACCACCTCAGCAAATCGTCTTTGTCTCAGTTCTTCTGCAATTGACTCCAACAAGTCTTCAGCATCCTCATCATCGCGGTCTGAGTCTGCATTGCGCGTGATCCGAAAGGGCATCACATTCAAAACCTGCATTTGAGGAAAAAGATCCTGCAAATTCATGGTAATCACGTCCAAGAGGCTCACATACTGAGTTGAATCTCTTTCAACTTGAATCCAAGAAGGCAATACTTTAGGGATTTTTAAACGAGCAAAGAACTTTTCATCTGACTCGGGATGCTTCAAAGTTACCCCAAGCGAAGTCGAAAGATTTGAAATAAAAGGGAAAGGATGACCTGGGTCCACAGACAAAGGAGTCAAAACGGGAAATACGTTTCTAACATAGTATCTTTTGACAGATTCTTTTTGCTTTGATGATAGATCTTTCCATTTCATTAAATGAATTTTTTTTTCATTTAGTTTTTTTCTAATTTCATCAGCACATGTGGCCTGTGCTTTAATTTTAGCTAAAACAAAAGCGCGAATGGCTCGAAGCTGATGCTCTGCTGTTTGCCCATCTGAAGACTTCGCCATCACTCCATAGGCAATTTGTCGCTTGAGCCCCCCTACGCGTTTCATAAAAAATTCGTCAAGATTTGAACCGCTAATAGCTAAAAACCGAGCCCTCTCGAGAAGTGGATTTCTCTCGTCTTGAGCCTCGTGTAGTACTCTTTGATTAAACCGAAGCCAACCTATTTCCCGATTTGTAAACTCAGAAGAAGAAGAGCGAGTGTGCTCCATGACTTGAAGGCGACGACGACTCGCTTTACGAATTGTCTTTTTGCTCATACCAGAAGATGAGGTTTTTTTTCGAGTTGTTTTCATTCCCATTATTGTCTCTAACATCCTAAAAAGACTCAAATTTTTTTGCGCTTCAGATTGAGTCAAGATCGAGTTTGTTTTTTAGGGAACTGGCCTAAAGACCTCGCCCCCTTTTAGCCGATAAGACGGAAGTATGGCACAAGGACTCGCAAAATACCATGGGCGTTCCCCACGATACATTTTGAATACTCAAGACGATTCTCTAATTCGTGTGGCGGGTCCTCGACAAATGCCTTGGGAAGAGGGAACCGAAATCAGGAATATCTCCTTAACCGGCCTGGCTTTCACAGCCCCTTCTGATTTATGCCCACTTTTAGGAGAAGTCATTAAAATTCAGTTTGAGGTACCAGGTTCGCAGGTCATGGCTTGTTATGCAGTCGTCACGCGCATAGATCCACTCAAAAATCAAAAGATGCTCGTGGCTGTTCACTTCTATAAGCTGGAAATGGCTCAAAGAATCGCTTTGGCTCAAGGTCTTTCACGAAAGCTAAAGGATCAAGTTGACCAGCAGTTCATAAGCGAAAACTCTGCCATTACGATTACAGCCTCTGATTTTATAAAAGTTCTTATGATGTCAACCTTGCTTGGTGTCTGGGTCTTCTTCACCTGGATTCTTGTAACCGGCTATTACCATCATTTTATGTAACAACGTTATCCCTGCTGTTTTTGAGAGCGGGAAAGTAACTTCAGAAAATCTTTTTTTGTTATTTCTTCTGCCCCAAAGGATCGCAAAAGTGGCGTCACCATTTGTGTGTCCATCCACTTCAAACCTTCTTTTTGTAAATCTTCAATCATTTTAAGAAGCGCTAACTTCGACATATTTGTTTTGCGATGAAAAAGACTTTCTCCAGAAAAAACTCCTCGACATAAAATGCCGTAACCGCCTCCCACAAGCTCACCCTTCTCCCAAACCTCCCAAGAGTGAGCGTATCCCGCTTTATGAAATTCAATATAAGCCTCTATAATTTCATCCGTGATCCATGTACCAATTTGATCTTTTCTCTTCTGTTCAGCGCAAGCCTGAATCACTTCTATAAAACTCTTATTACGGCTATATTGTACGGGGTATTTTTTTATTTTTTTACGAAGACTTTGAGGAATATGGAGGTTCTCAAACTTTAAGATCCCTCTTTTTTCAGGGCAAAACCATAGCAAGGGATAACCTTCCTGTGGCCAAGGAAAAATTCCCTTCGAGTACGCCTCCTCTAAAACAGGAACCGACAAAGGACCACCGATGGCAACAAGACCTTCTTCATAATCAAATGTGGGATCGGGAAATATTCCCATGGTTTAACTTTACACTAGGGAGCTTGGGAGGGACCAGGGTTTATTTTGTAAGAAAGCTCTTCAACCTTTTTCTTCTGCTCAGGTGTGAGTTGCTTATAATACTCAGCTGGGTTTCGCATACCCTGCTGAATACTTTTTTTCATTTTTTCTTCGTCTTTTTCTGATTTGTAATTGTTCAACATGTCAGCCGCAAGTTCATAAAACTCAGCCCGCGTGTTTTCATCGGGTGCTAACTTTTTAACTTGCTCGTCCACCTTTTTAGCATCAGATGACTCTGAAATCGCCTTATCTCTTTGTGCTTGATCTTGTAGCACATTTTGAGTTTTCTGAAGAGAATCATCGAACATGGAGTCCTCAGGGGTTTGCGCCACGGCCATCCCAGCCCCTAACAATAATAGAAAAAAAAGGACTTTTCTCTTCATCATATGAACTTATCGGCATTTTACTTTTATTCTGAAGTCGATACTAGCCTTTTGGCGGAACACAAACATCACAAAGCCCGCAAGGAGTTTCTCCCTCGTGGCCGAAATACCGGTATATACCCAAAAGCCGACACTCCTCTGTATTCTTAATCCACTGAAGGAATGTGTATAGTTTCTGATTGTGATGTTTTAAAAGTTGTTGTTGGTTTTCCAGGGTAAACATCTCTGGGTCCAACGCTCCCGCCAGTTCTATCACCTCTTGATTTCGAGTGATACAGCCCCAGCGCTCTAAAATATTCAATGCGGATTCAACGCGATGATCACCTCGATTTTTGAAACTCATCTGCTCTGCTAAATACTCGGCGCCGAGGGACTTTATTTTATCAGGGTGACTCTCGATTAAATGATACATTTTTTCGATATAACTTTTCTCGGGATGAGCACTCTGAATAAACTGCATGGGAATCGTCAGATCTTCCGAGTCATAATAAAGAATCGCTTGGCTAGGCAAACCATCTCGCCCCGCTCTTCCCACCTCTTGAAAATAGCTTTCCAAAGACCCCGGGGGTTCCAGATGAAAAACATTCCGAATATTGGCTTTATCAATACCCAATCCAAAAGCCGGTGTCGCCACCATCAAAGACTTTTCTTCCATCATAAATTTTTTAAGAGAAGAACGTCTTTTCTGAGGAGGCAAATCCCCATGGTAAATCAAGCTCTCGAGACCCTGTTTATGCAAAAAACGACGAATCTCTTCAGCTGTTTTAATAAGAGTAGTATAAATAAGCGCCGTTCCAGTTCTTTCTCGTAGTCTTGGAATCATATCCTCCATTTTTTCCTCAAGACCATAGACCTCATGAACCTGAATTCCAATATTGTCACGCTTCAGGCCTGTACTCACAATTTGAGAATTCTGAATAGAAAGGGACTTTAAAATTTCCTTTTGCACATCGGGTGTCGCCGTAGCCGTCAAAGCGAGAGTGAGCGGCTCTTTCCACTTCTTTCGAAACTCACCGAGCTTTGCATAATCAGGCCTGAAATCATGCCCCCACAGACTGATACAGTGAGCCTCATCCACAACAAATAGCCGCAAAGTGCGTTGAGAAAGCGCTTCTTGAAACTCAGGCTTTTGCAATCTCTCGGGTGTGGCAAAAAAGAGGGTATAGAATCCCGCTTTAAGCCTCTGCAAACGCTTTTCTTTTTCTGAGGCTGGAATCTGAGAGTGAATAAAGCCCGCCTCCAGTCCAAAACTTCGAGCCTTCTGAGACTGGTCCTCCATGAGGGCAATCAATGGAGTGACAACCAGAACCAGCTCCGCCCGCTCTCCCCCTTTATTGAGGGTTTCTGCAAAAAACTGATAGGTGAGACTTTTCCCAGATCCTGTTGGCATTAGCCCTAGAACGGACTTATTTTCGAAAAGAAGCTCTAAAACTTCCCTTTGCCCCGGGCGAAAGGACTCAAAATGAAAGATTTTATTGAGCTTTTCTTTCCAATCTTTTGCCACTCTTAAGACCCTCTTACATGCGATGCGTTATATTCTATTTTGGATTCTGGTTAAGGTCCCCATCCTCCGTCTTCTTTGTTTTGCACACCAGCAAAAGTCATGGTAGACCCTTATGTTCCGATTTGGAAGTTTAAATCAAATGGATAGCGAAAGGGCTTATCATGTCGAAAAAATGGGACATCAATATTGTGCGAAATATCGGTATTTCAGCACACATCGACTCAGGTAAAACAACCTTGTCTGAGCGTATCCTCTTCTATGGCGGTAAAATTCACGCCATCCATGAGGTGCGAGGTAAAGATGGAGTGGGTGCCACTATGGACTCCATGGATCTTGAAAGAGAAAAAGGGATCACCATCCAGTCAGCAGCCACTCAGGTTCAATGGAAAGATCATATTATCAATCTAATCGATACACCCGGGCACGTGGACTTCACAGTTGAGGTTGAAAGATCTCTACGCGTTCTAGACGGTGCTGTTCTAGTTCTTTGCGGTGTAGCCGGCGTTCAATCCCAGTCTATCACCGTTGACCGCCAAATGAAGCGTTACAATGTTCCACGTTTGGCATTCGTAAACAAACTAGATCGCCAAGGCGCAAACCCTTTCCGCGTGAAAGATGCCCTTGTAGATAAATTAAAACTCAATGCCGTTATGGTTCAGATTCCAATTGGTTTGGAAGATGCTCATAAAGGTGCTGTTGATCTTGTCACAATGAAAGCTTTCATCAACGAAGGCGAGCAAGGTGAAAAAATCACTGAAATTCCAATTCCTGATGACTTAGTTGAAAAGGCAAAAGAATACCGTCATATCTTGATCGGTAAACTAGCTGATATCGACGATGCCATTGGTGAAAAATTCCTGATGGAAGAAGAGCCCACAATCGACGAAATGAAAGCGGCTATCCGTAAAGGTGTGATCAGCTTGAAACTTTGCCCTGTCTTCTGTGGATCTGCTTTCAAAAACAAAGGTGTTCAGCTTCTTTTGGATGGTGTTATAGCTTACTTACCAACACCTGCCGAAAAGAAAGAGCACGCTCTTGATTTAACGAAGGACGAAGAAAAATTTGAACTCTTCCCCGATAATGACAAGCCCCTTGTTATGTTGGCTTTCAAACTTCAGGAAACTCCATTTGGTCAGCTCACTTATATGCGCGTTTACCAAGGTAAAGTTTCAAAGGGTGATTTTATTTACAATCAGGCTAATAAGAAATCCGTTAAGGTTCCACGTCTTGTGCGCATGCACTCAGACAAAATGGAAGATATCGAAACTTCTTATGCGGGTGATATCATAGCCGTTTTCGGTGTGGATTGTGCTTCAGGTGATACCTTCTGTGATGATAGAATTCAGGCCTCTATGCAATCTATGCATGTGCCAGATCCTGTGATCAGCTTAGCCATTGCTCCTAAAACAAAAGATGGAGTGAATAACTTCTCAAAGGCTCTTCAAAAGTTCCGTAAGGAAGATCCTACTTTCCGCGTTCATCGAGATGAAGAGTCCAATGAAACTATTATCTCAGGAATGGGTGAGCTTCACTTGGAAATCTACATCGAGCGTATGAAGCGTGAGTTCAGCTGTGAAGTGACTGTGGGTCAACCTCAGGTGGCTTATCGTGAAACAATCAACGCAGAGGCTGAATACGATTACACTCATAAAAAGCAAACGGGTGGTTCGGGTCAGTTCGCGAAAACAGTGGGTAAAATCCGTCCTCTTCCTCCTCAGGAAGATGGAGCTGTTTTCAAATTCAATAACAAGGTCGTGGGTGGACGTATTCCGAAGGAATTCATCCCAGCTGTTGAGGAAGGTTTCCGTGAACAATGCGTGAAGGGCCCTCTGATTGGATTCCCCATTGTGGGCGTTGAAGTGGATCTAGAAGATGGTTCTTACCATGACGTGGATTCAAGCTACATGGCCTTCAAAATTTGTGCGATGGCAGCTATGCGTGAGGTTTATCCGAAAGCAAAACCTGTTGTGCTTGAGCCTATTATGAAATTGGAAACAACCGTTCCAGAAGAGTACCAAGGCCCTGCAACAGGACAGATCAACCAACGACGTGGTGTAATCACAGGAACAACTTCTTTCGAAGGTTCCGTGGTGATTGAAGCGGAAGTCCCATTGACTGAAATGTTTGGATACTCCACAGATCTTCGCTCTGCTACAAAAGGTAAGGGTGAGTTCACGATGGAATTTGCGAAATACTCTCAAGCTCCTCGCAATATCCAAGATGACTTGGTGAAAAAGTACCAAGCCAAACGTGCTGCTGAACAAAAGTAAATAAGTATTTTTTATTTTTGAATAGCATTGATCTATCTCGATACTAAAAAATTAAAAGAGCGGCTGAAAAGCCGCTCTTTTAATTTGAGTTCCACAAGTCGAATGTATCGAGACTTAGCTCAAAACTCCCACCAACAAACCTATTGGCGTCCTAGCGTCCATTTTTAAAGGAGAAAATCTCTTTTATTGAGACATGACCATTTTTATTCTGCAAGTGCCTGTAGTCAGTTGTTGAGTAATCAGCCCAGGCACCAATTCCTACAATAAGGGCTATGCCAGCTAAATAAATCATGATCTTAAACATTTTCTTCATACGTACCACCACTTCTGATCTACTTCCATTTTATCTTTTTCCGTAAACTTAGGTTGTATAATTCACTCAATTCTCAATTTGAGGCGTTTTAAGTTGAGAAAATGAAATTTATTCGTAAGGAACTAGACTCTTGTCATGCGTTATTCACTCTCTAACCGTGACGATCATTTATAATGAATTTAACCTTATACCTGATGCCCGACTCGTGTAGACACTTTGCCCTTATACCCTTACCCCCCAAACTCATACTTCTATGACCAGTCTCATACTTGTTACAATTGTTGTTATTATCATTTCATTCGTTACGGCCCTGATGGAAGCCGTTATTCTGTCTGTTAACTCCGCTTTCGTTGCTTTAGCTGTTGAGTCTAAAAAGCCCTATGGGCCTCTACTCGAACACCACTTGGATAAAATCGATCGTCCTCTTTCTGCTATTTTGACCGTGAACACCCTTAACAACATTTTGGGCTCCTCTCTGATTGCCTATTTCGTTCAACAGCAATATGGAGAAACCATCCTTGCCATTTACTCTGGAACCCTCAGTTTGATTTTCTTAGTTTTTTGCGAAGTTATCCCCAAGTCTGTTGGATCAACTTACTGGAAAAAATTTGCACCTCTTTCGGCCTATATCATTCAAGCGATGATCTTCTTTATGTACCCGGCTGTTTGGTTGATTGAGAAGGTGAGTGCTCTTTTTAAACAGGAACATGAAGCGCCTGAAATGACTCGGGATGAGCTTATCATGACCGCTCAAATTGGAGCCGAAGAAGGCACCATCAAAACAAAAGAATCAACAATAATTAAAAACCTTCTCATGTTGGATAAAATTTTTGTTTCAGATGTTATGACACCTCGAACTGTCCTGTTCGCGCTTGAAAAAACAGAAACCGTGGATGATGTCGTAGAGAAATTTAAACCTATTCGCTTCTCTCGAATCCCTGTCTATCATGAAAACTTAGACAATATTATAGGCATGACTTCTCGCTATCGAATTTTGGAGGCTCTTTCAAACGATGAGCACAACAAAAAAATAGGTGAGCTTCTTACTCCTATTGCAACCGTATCAGAGCGTATGCACGTTTCTCAATTGCTTGATTATTTTATTCGAGAAAAAGAACATCTTGCGCTGGCGGTTGATGAGTATGGCGTTGTCACAGGCCTTGTGACTTTAGAAGATGCCATAGAAACTCTTCTGGGGGTTGAAATTGTAGATGAATTCGATAGTGTTGAAGACATGAGAAAATATGCTCTCGAGCAATGGCAACTTCGAAAACAACGATATCGAAAAACATGAAATCAAAAACCTCTATCAGGCTCCTCTACGTTACTTGGCCTCAAAAAAAAATCGCAAAAGAAATCTGCCACAAGCTACTCTCTCAAAAACTTGCGACCTGTGTTAATTTTTGGTCGATTGATTCCTCTTTTTTATGGAAAAAGAAGCTGGACTCCTCAAAGGAGTGGGTTTCTTTAATAAAGACAGATCAAAAACGCCTAAGTCGCTGTCAGACTTTTCTAAAAAAACATCACCCCTACGAGATCCCTTGCCTTCTTGTTCTAAGCCCTTCTGACTGTAACTCTGCATATGAGGCATGGTTGGTGGGGGCAAAATGAGCCCTTGCAAAGCCCAAACAAAACCAAAAGTTAAAAGCGCTAAGATTAAGAAAATGCGAGCTATTTCCCAATCATTTTTCAAGATCCACTTCATTTATTCGACTCCAGACGACAAAGCTGTCTCTCTGAATTAAAATTGTGCATACTTGAGGCCAGATTGATTATTCCCTATAGGAGCCAAAATGACCCTTTCAAAAAATGGCCAAACATCTCTTCTTCCCAGCCTAGATCGTTCTTCGCTCTGCCAAGCTATTTTTCAAACTTGTTATCGAACAGGAAACTTCAAACTTCGCTCGGGACAAACTTCCACTGAGTACTTTGATAAATATCGATTTGAGTCTCAACCACATTTGCTTAAAAGCGTTGCTGAGCATCTCGCTCCCCATATTCCATCCGATACAGAGGCTTTAGCTGGGCTTGAAATGGGGGGCATCCCCATCGCAACAGCCCTCTCTCTTGCAACAGGTATTCCCTGTGTTTTTGTAAGAAAAAAAGCAAAAGATTATGGAACAGAACAGTTTGCTGAAGGACTTGAAATAAAGAATAAAAAACTTCTGATCATTGAAGATGTTGTGACAACGGGAGGCCAAGTTCTTCTCAGTACCGAAGATCTCCGACAGTCAGGGGCTCTTATTACAAATGTTTTTTGTGTGATTCAGAGAGGAAAAGACTTGTCTGCCTTTCAAGAAAAAGGCCTAAATCTTTTTAGTTTATTTACGATGGATGAACTCAAACAATTCGCAAAATAATTATCGAAAAGACGGCTGAAGCTTTACTTTTCAGCCACGATATAGGCAATCCAACTTAAACAAGCCTCACCTTGCTCTGTACGAGAAAATTTACCATCCCCTTGACCATTGCGGGTGGTTCCTTCCCAGTAAATATGAGTGCGCTTGAAGCCAACCTCATCTAATAAGTCTCGCAACTCTGGAATACTCCACATACGCCAGTCATAAGTAAAAACATTCTCGATTTTCTTACTTCCGTTGAGTTGAAAATGAATATGGAATAAAGCTTCATTTGTCACAGGATCAAAGCTTTCTTGATCCCAAAAATATGTAAAACCTGGCCTTTTTTCTTTATCTTCAATGGCATCCGTACACTGGGTTCCCCCGAATACATCCAAAACAAATAAACCCTTTTTACGAAGGCTATTAAAGACATTCGAAAAATAAGCTCGCAACTGACTTCTTTTTTTGAAAACAAAATAGGAGAAATTAAGTGCTGCTACAATGTCCGCTTCTGGAAGACGACTGGCTAAAACATCACCTTCAAATATTTTAAGTCTTTTTTGGGTCAGCACTGGAAGTTTTTGCCAGTAATGATTTCGGCCATACTCAAGAGGTTCCGGGTCAATATCCACGGCCACCGCTTTATGCTGTGGTCTATTTTTAACCCATGTCGTGCTTAATAAAAAAGTTCCACAAAAATCTTCTCTGAAAATTTCAGCTGAAGATCCCCGCAGTTCTTTGTAAACTCGTTTGAAGAAGTCCACATCTGTTTCAGGAGATTGAACCGCCTGACGATAGAGATCGTACTTATCGATGACAGCTTTTGTATTTCTTTTCGAAACTCTCCGACGAATTGTTTTATCCTTGGACTTGGCCTTTGCCATTTAGGGCTCCTCGCTGAGTATTTCTTTTATTTCTCTCAGGATATCAGCTTTCTGCGGGACAGAAGCCTCTTCCAAATTATGATGGAGCCCAATGCCCGGTAAATTTTTGCCTGCCAAAACTCGAGGGCGAGCATAAAGATGATAAAAAAGTTCCTGCACACAACGATAAACAAGGTGTTCACCAAAGTTTGTAACTTCGGTATCTTCATTGACGAAAAGAACACGATTTGTTTTTTCTATGGAAGATTTAATCAATTGCCAGTCATAAGGAAAAATGGATCGTAAATCAATGACCTCAACTGAGATCCCTTCTTCTTTAAGCTGATCAGCCACCTCATTACACATCAAAAGATGACGACCATAACTGACAACAGTGATGTCTTTTCCCTCACGAGTGATTTTACCTTTTCCAATTTCAACGTAATACTCTTCAAGTTTAGGCCATTGCGGTTTCCAGTCGGCCCGATCCCCGATTGGAGCATCTATACGAGCCTTTAAGTCTTTTTCTTCCGCTGGCTCACCAGGGATTAGTTCTTCACCCTTTACACGCATTAAAGCTTTTGGTTTCAAATAAAGAACAGGGTTCGGATCTTGAATAGCAGATAACAAAAGTCCATAGGCATCTAGTGGGTTTGATGGCATCACTACTTTCCAACCTGCCAAACGAGAGGCCCAAGCATCAAAAGAATGAGAGTGATAAATACTTCCCCGAATACCTGCCCCAACAGGAGTCATCACAGTCAAGGGCAGCTGATAATTCCCATTTGTGACCCAATGAGTATTTCCTGCAATTTTGAGTAAATCGATGGTGTTGAAAATATAATCAACAAACTGAATCTCTGCGACGCAACGGTCACCGGCCATCGCAATTCCCATGGCCATTCCAATAATTCCGCGCTCATCTAAAGGCGTATTCCATGCATTTTTAAGCCCTTGTGTAGCCGTAAAAACTCCCCCGAGGGGCGCGCCCACATCCTGACCAAAGATATCCTGAACACCTAGTTTTGATTCACCTACATGAAGTGCCATTCGGATGGCTTGTGCCATATTCGACATTAGAATTTTCTCCAGTCAGCATTTTCATTATTTACAAAAACCTGATCCCATATACTTGCATGGGTCGGCTGCGGCTCACCTCTCGCTTGCTCCTGAGCGCGAACCCCTTCCTCTTCGTATTGAGCCCAGATCTTTTTGACCTGAGCTGGCTTCAAGTGTCCGGCCTTGAGAAGCTTTTCTTCGAAAATTTTAACTGGATCGACTTCGTTTTGCACAGGGTTCGCACCACTAGCTGATGAGTGCCCATAAAGTCTGGAAACTCGAGCCTCTATAAAGCTAGGCTTACCCGTCTTGCGGATATATTCCATTTCCTCTTCGATAGCCAAGTAGGATTCAACAGGATCATTCCCATTCACAA